>JAQVKV010000444.1 GCA_028694545.1 Zavarzinia sp.
GCACACGGTATTCCCGCATCCCACCCTCTCCGAAATGATGCATGAAGCGGTGCTTGACGCTTACGGTCGGGCCATTCACATCTAGGGGATGACGATGAACGATCTCTCCGGCATCAAGGACGTCAGCGGCCAGGTGGAGGCCCGCGTGAAGCGGCAGCCGAAGCCCGAATGGCTGCGCGTCAAGGCGCCGACCAGCCCGGAATATGCGGAAACGCGCCGGCTGATGCGCGATCTCCGCCTCAACACCGTGTGTGAGGAGGCGGCCTGCCCCAATATCGGGGAGTGCTGGAAGAAGAAGCACGCCACGGTGATGATCCTGGGCGACACCTGCACCCGGGCCTGCGCCTTCTGCAACATCAAGACCGGCATGCCCGATCATCCCGATCCGGACGAGCCGGAGAATGTGGCGATCGCTGTCGGCGAGATGGGTCTTGAACACGTCGTGATCACCTCCGTCGACCGGGACGACCTGGCCGACGGCGGCGCCAGCCAGTTCGTGAAGGTGATCAAGCGCCTGCGCGAGACGGCGAAATCGACGACGATCGAGATCCTGACGCCGGATTTCCTGCGCAAGGACGGTGCCCTGGAGGCGGTCGTGGCGGCGAAGCCCGACGTCTACAATCACAATCTGGAAACCGTGCCGCGCCTTTATCCGACCGTCCGGCCGGGTGCGCGCTATTTCCATTCCCTGCGGGTGCTGAATCGGGTGAAGGAGATCGATCCGACCGTCTTCACCAAGTCCGGTATCATGGTGGGCCTGGGCGAGACCAAGCAGGAGGTCTATCAGGTGATGGACGATCTGCGTTCCGCGGATGTCGACTTCATCACGATCGGCCAGTATCTTCAGCCCACGCCGAAGCATGCCCCGGTGGAGCGTTTTGTCACGCCCGAGGAATTCGGCGACTACGTCAAGATGGCGCGGGCGAAGGGATTCCTCATGGTCTCCGCCTCGCCCTTGACCCGCTCGTCCCACCACGCGGGCGAAGATTTCGTGAAGTTGAAGGCCGCGCGGGAGGCTAAGCTCGCCGCGGGGGCGTGAACGAGATGGATTGATGCCGCGCTATACCGAAGTGAAGACGCTGCCCTATAGCGCGGCCAAGCTCTACGACCTCGTCGCCGATATTGCCAAATACCCCGAGTTCCTGCCCTGGTGCGTGGGCGCGCGCATCCGCGCCAAATCCGACGATCTGATCATCGCGGACCTGATGATCGGCTACAAGGCGTTCCGGGAACGCTTCACCTCGGCCGTGACCCTGGAACCGCCCGACGTGATCGACGTGGTTTTTACCGAAGGCCCGTTCTCCTACCTGAAGAATCACTGGCGTTTTCTGCCGACGCCGGACGGCAGCCCCGGCTGCGTCGTCGATTTCCTCGTCGACTTCGAATTCAAGAACAAGGTCTACAGCCAGGTCATCGGCGGCGTCTTCGAGGATGCCGCCCGCCGCATGGTCGCCGCCTTCGAGACGCGGGCGCACGAGCTTTACGGAGATGCCGGGGCGGCCGCCTGATTTTTCCCCCTATCGAGTTTCACCCCCTCACCCCAACCCTCTCCCCCTGAAGGGGGCGAGGGCGTTGATGAAGCGCGAGGCAGGTTTCCTCGCCCTGACCTGACCCCCGAGTTTCATCCAACTGGCAGCAGAGATCCGTGGTTAGAGTTACGCATGGTGGAGATTGAAGCAACGGGAGGGGCATGCCCCTCCCGTTGCTTGCGCAGGCCGGCGGCATAGGCTGCCGGCGTCTCGTAGCCGAGCGAGGAATGTGGCCGCTCGGTGTTGTAATCTGCGACCCAATCGGCGACGACCTCGCGGGCATGGCGCAAGCCGAAGAACAAGGTCTCGTTCAGAAGCTCGTCCCGCATGCGCCCATTGAAGCTCTCGACGAAGCCGTTCTGCATCGGCCGGCCTGGTGCGATGTAATGCCATTCGATGCCGAAGGCGCCGGCGAAGGCCAGTACCGCGTTCGAGGTCAGTTCGGTACCGTTGTCGCTGACGATCATCCGCGGCTTGCCCCGCTCGGTGATCAGTTCGGTCAGCTCGCGCGCCACGCGCCGACCGGACAAGGACGTGTCGACCACCGCCCGCAGGCATTCCCGCGTCACATCGTCGACGATGTTCAGCACCCGGAAGCGACGGCCGTCGCCGAGCTGGTCGTGCACGAAGTCCAGGCTCCAGCGCTGGTTCGGCAGGGCCGGCAGCGCCAGGGGCGCCCGCGTGCCAACGGCTCGCCTTCGGCCCCGGCGGCGGCGCACCGACAGGCCTTCCTCGCGGTAGAGGCGCTGCACCTTCTTCCGGTTCACGGCCAGGCCCTCCCGGCATAACAGGATATGCAGGCGCCGGTAGCCGAAGCGCCGTCGCTCCAGCGCCAAGGCCCGCAGCCGCTCCCGCAAGGGACCGTCGTCGCCCCGGCACGAGTGGTAGCGGACACTCGTCCGATCCGCCCCGATCACACGGCACGCCCGCCGTTCGCTCATCCCCAGCATCCGCCGAAGATGCGCGACCGCTTCTCGCCTGCCGGCGGGCGTCACCATTTTTTTGACAGAAGTTCCTTCAGCCCGGCGTTGTCCAGCATGGCGTCCGCCAGCAGCCGCTTCAGCTTCGCGTTCTCGTCCTCCAGCGCCCGCAGCCGCTTCGCCTCCGAGACCTCCAGCCCGCCGTACTTCGCCTTCCAGGCATAGAAGGTCGCACTCGACAGCCAGTGGCGACGGCAAAGCTCCGTCACCACCGCTCCCGCCTCCGCCTCCTTCAGGATCCCGATGATCTGCTCTTCGCTGAACTGCTTCCGCTTCATCTCAAAGCCCTTCCCTCTCGGTCGGACTCTACTCCAGCTTGGATGAATTCACGGGGGTCAGGTCAGCCCCCTTGGGGGAGAGGGCTAGGGTGAGGGGGGATCCCCCGTGCTTTCACAGATCCACGATCTCCACATCCTCGGGTGCCACCGGGCGGTCGAGGAAGATGGTCGCGACGCGGGCGAAGCGGGGCGCCGAATCCGTTGCCATGAAATGTACGCGGCCCTGATGGGCGGGGGCTTCGAGCATCTGGTCGGCGAGGGCCTTCGCCACCGCTTCCGCTGCCGTCGAGGCGCTGTCGACGAGCACGATGTCGGGCCCCGCGATCTTCGCGATGGTCGGGCGCAGCAGGGGGAAGTGGGTGCAGCCGAGGACCAGAGCCTCGGGCCTCGGCCGGCCATGGTTCAGGATCGGTTCGATGTAGCGGCGCGCCGCCGCTTCCACCACTTCGCCCTCGGTCCAGCCTTCCTCCGCCATGGCGACGAAGACCGAGCAGGCTTGCTGCCGAACGTCAGCATTAGGCTGCAAGTCCTTGATTGCCCTGACATAGGCACTTGAGGCAACAGTCGACTCCGTAGCCAGCACGCCGATCCGGCCGGCCGGCGCGGCGGCGACGGCGGCGGCGGCGCCCGGCTCGATCACGCCGATAACCTCGATCTTCGGAAAGGCGGCCGCCAGCGCCGGAATGGCATGGGCGGAGGCC
>JAQVKV010000445.1 GCA_028694545.1 Zavarzinia sp.
AGCGTGCCCGTATCCTCGCCTTTTTCCTGCCGTTGCTGATCGCGTGTGGTTGCGCACTGCAATTGCCGGTCGCGCATCAGCGGGCGACGGAATTCGAGGATTTCGGACCGAATCCGGCGGGCTTGACCATGAAGGCCTATGTCCCGGCCGACCTGCGGCCGGGAGCCCCCCTCGTCGTCGCCCTGCACCATTGTTTCCAGAAGGCGGAACAATACGCGCATGAGACCGGCTGGATCACGCTGGCCGATGCGTATGGCTTCGCGGTGCTGATGCCGGGGCAGACGGCGTTGAACGATCCGAACTATTGCTTCCAGTGGTTCAACGCCTGGCAGCAGGGGCCGCATGGGGACGAACCGGTCTCGATCCATTCCATGATCACGGCGATGCTGGCGGCCTATCGTCTCGATCCGGCCCGGGTCTTCGTCACGGGCCATTCGGCCGGGGGCAGCATGGCGCTGATTCTCATGGCGTCCTATCCCGACCTGATCGCGGCCGGCGGCACCTTCGGCAGTCTGCCGGTCGGCCAGAGCGACGCCATGATCCTGGCGCCGATCGCCATGGCGGGGCTCGGCGCGGACGACCCCCATGTGCTCGCCGCGCGCATCACCGAAGGCTCGGACTGGCACGGACCCTGGCCCAGGCTTTCGGTCTGGCAGGGTAGCGCCGATCTCATGGTCGGGGCTTCCAACGGGCCGAAGGTGCGCAATCAATGGCTGGGGCTCATGGGCCTCGCCGGGCGGCCGCCGGTCGTGGATGCGGTCGGCCCCTACCGGCGCGAGACATGGACGGGGCCGGACGGACGTCCTTTGGTGCAATTCGTCGATCTTCAGGGCATCGGCCATTCGGTGCCGGTGGATTCTGTTCATGGCTGTGGCGTGGCGCCCCGGGGGTTGTCGCAACTGGTCAGCGACGTCGGCGTCTGCTCGTCCCTCGAACTGCTGAAATTCTGGAGCGTCGTCGGGCCATGAAGTTCCGCGTCCTTCTGCTGCTCCTCGCCGCGCTGGTCCTGGCGCCGGTGGCTGGCTGGGCGGCGACGGATCACGATTTCAGGACGGTGGACGGACGCATTCGCCACTATCTGCTGACGGTGCCGACGGTGGGCAAGGCGCCGCTGCCCCTCGTCGTCGTGCTGCACGGGACCTATGGCGATGGCGAGAAGATGGCGCGCCATCTCGGCTTCGAAGCCCTGGCCGGGCGTTATGGCGTGGTCATTGCCTATCCGGACGCCTATCGCCCCGCCGGCGCGCGCCAGACCCTGCGCTGGAACGATGGGCGCGGCACCCTCGAATCGAGCGCGGCGGGGATCGACGATGTCGCCTTCATGCGCGCACTGGTCGACGATATCGCGGGGCGGGTGCCGCTGGACCGTGCCCGTGTCTTTGTCGCGGGGGCGTCAAACGGCGGCATGATGGCCTATCGCATCGGTTGCGAGGCGGCGGACCTCGTCGCCGGCATCGCGCCGGTGATCGGTGCCATCCCCCTGCCCATCGCGCCGGACTGCCGGCCCTCGCGGCCGATTTCCGTGCTCGCCGTCAATGGCATGGAAGATCCCATCGTGCCCTTCGCTGGTGGCCTGGTCTGCGCCCATGTCGCGCGCGCCTTCTGCGAGCGGGGCGAGGTGATCGGCGCGGGGGCCTCGCTGGCGCGCTTCGCGACGGCGGCGGGCTGTCGCGGCTGGCCGGCCGAGCGGGTGGAGCCGCCCAGGGTCGCCGACGGCACGCGGATTCGCAGGGTCGATTACCAGGGCTGTGCCCCGGGCGTCCGCCTGCGCGGTCTCTGGATCGAGGGCGGGGGCCATGCCTGGCCGCCCCTGCCGAGCCAGATCGGCAAGCGCCGGGCGGGTATTTCCACCGCCAACCTGAACACGGCCGAGGTGATTCTCGATTTCTTCCTCGGGCCGTCAGCGCGCTAGGGGCGCGAAGCGCCGGCGATAGGCGCCGGGGGAGAGGCCGGTGAGGCGCTGGAACAGGCGGCGGAAGCTGGCCGGATCGTCATAGCCGACCTCATAGGCGATCGTCTCCACCGGGCGGCGGCTGAGTTCCAGCAATTCGCGCGCCTTCTCGATCCGCAACTGCTGGCAATATTCGGTCGGGCGCAGGCTGGTCGCCTTGCGGAAACGGCGCAGGAAGGTGCGTTCCTCCAGCCCCGCCCGCGCCGTCATGGCGGCGAGATCGGCGTCGCGCGCCCCCGTCGCCGCCAGCCAGCGCTGAACGGCGAGAATCGCCTCGTCGCCGTGATCGAGACGGGGACGGAAGCGTTCGTAGGGACGCTGTTCCCGGCCGGGCGGATCGATCAGCAGGAAGCGCGCGGTCTCCATCATCAGGCTGGGACCGAGCAGGCGCTCGACGAGCACGAGGCCGAGATCGGTCCAGGCCATGACGCCGCCCGCCGTGATGATGTCGCCGTCGTCGATGATCAGGGGGCCGGCATCGACGCGCACTTCCGGATGGCGCCGCGCCAGAAGTTCCGCATAGCCCCAATGGGTGGTCGCGCGCCGCCCGGCCAGAAGCCCGGTCTGCGCCAATACGAAAGCCCCGGCGCAGACCGAGCCGAGCACGGCGCCGCGCCCGTGCCATGCGCGCAGCCAGTCGGCGAAGGGGCGCAGGGCCGCGTCGTCCGGCAGGGGCGACAGGCTGGGCGGGGCGATGGCGAAGGCGGGCGCATGGGGCAGGCCCGGGCGGCTGTCGAAGCTGCAGGCGATGGTGCCGTCCGCGCCCGCCTGCCAATGGCTGACGCGCAGCAAAGGCGCCATCTCCGCCCGCTGCCCCGCCAGCCGGGTGGCGACGGCGAAAATGTCGGTCAGGCCGTGGACAGCCGCCATCTGAGCACCGGGATAGAGCAGGAGGGCGATTTCGGTCATGTCGGTTTTGCCCCCTTTATTGTCGGTCCCGCCAATCCAACATCAGCTTCTGCCGCGCTATCAAGGATTACCCCAAGCGATGGAGGACAATGATGGTCAAGCAGGCGGTGATCGTGGTCGACATCCAGAAGGATTATTTCCCGGGCGGCAAATGGCCCCTGGTGAATGTGGAGGCGGCGGCGGACAAGGCGGCGAAAGTGATCGCGGCGGCGCGCGCGGCGGGGGACGCGGTCGTCCACATCCGCCACGAATTCCCCATGGAGGCGGCGCCCTTCTTCGCGCCCGGGTCCGAGGGGGCCGCGATCCACCCCAAGGCAGCGCCTCTGCCGGGCGAGCCGGTGATCGTGAAAAACGCGGTGAATGCCTTCCTGAATACGAATCTGGACGCGACCCTGAAGCAGGCGGGCATCGAGGCAGTGACCATCGTCGGCGCGATGAGCCACATGTGCGTCGACGCGGCGACGCGGGCGGCGGCCGACCTCGGCTACAAGGTGACGGTGGTCGAGGACGCCTGCGCGACGACGGATCTTGAGACCGGCGGGCGCAAGGTACCGGCGGCGGATGTCCATGCCGCCTTCATGGCGGCGCTGGGCTTCGCCTATGCCGAGGTCGTGGACACGGCGGCCT
>JAQVKV010000446.1 GCA_028694545.1 Zavarzinia sp.
GTGCTCTTCCGATCTGACGCCGAGCCAGCCACGGCGGGTCTCGCCGAATTCGCGCAACTGGGCGACGACCTGCTTCGCCAGCGCCGACGGCACCGAGAAGCCGATGCCGACCGAACCGCCCGAGGGCGAATAGATGGCGGTGTTGATGCCGATCACCTCGCCGTCCATGTTGAACAGCGGCCCCCCCGAATTGCCACGATTGATGGCGGCATCGGTCTGGATGAAGTCGTCATAGGGACCGGCGTTGATGTCGCGGTTGCGGGCCGAGACGATGCCGGCCGTGACCGAGCCACCGAGACCGAAGGGATTGCCGATAGCCAGCACCCAGTCACCGACGCGGATGGCGTCGCTGTCACCGAAGTTGACGTAGGGCAGCGGCTTCGAGGGTTTGACGACGAGCACGGCGACGTCGGTCTTTTCGTCGTGGCCGCGCAGCTCGGCCGGCATCTGGGTGCCGTCGGCCAGGGTCACGGTGATTTCCTCGGCGCCCTGGATGACGTGGTTGTTGGTCACGATCACGCCCGAGGGGTCGATGATGAAGCCCGAGCCGAGCGAGGTGACCTTGCGCGGCTCGGCGTTGCCACGGCCCTGGCGTTCCAGGAAGTCCTTGAAGAATTCCTCGAAGGGCGAACCCGGCGGGAACTGCGGCATGGGCACTTCGCTTTCGCCCTCGCCGCCGGAGACGACCTGGGTGGTCGAGATGTTCACCACCGCGGGCGAAAGTTTCTCGGCGAGGTCGGCGAAACTGTCGGGGGCGCCCCGCGCCTCGGCGATGCGGCTGCCGGCCATGACGGCGAGCAGCAGCAGCATGGTGAAGAGGATGAACAGCCGGCGATGCAGGGCGGCATCGTCATTCTGACGGACCAGCGCCCGGGCGCGCGCGGCGCCCTTCGGCAGGAGGCCCTGATGTTGCGTGAAATCCATCACCTGACGGCTCCATGATGTGCGGCGGGTGAGAAGCGACGCCGCGACGTTTCCTGTTTTTGTTCCAAGAACGACCTGAACAACCGGCCGCTGTTCGGGGTGTAGGCGGCGAATGTGGACGCAATGTGGCCAAAAAGGCACGGTCACGGGAAGAATCGGGGCCTTCCCGTGACCTGGATCACACCTTGGGGCTTACGCCTTACGGCGTCGTGCCCGAGACCGCCCCGGCGATATTGTCCAGGTAGCGGAAGAAGTCGCTGCTCGGCGACAGCACCATGGTGGTGGTCTTGTCGTTCAGCGCCGTCCGATAGGCCTGCATCGAGCGGTAGAAGGCGAAGAAGGACGTATCCTTGCCGAAGGCATCGGCGAAGATCTTGATCGCCTCGGCATCGCCCTGACCGCGCTTGATCTCGCTGTCGCGCTTGGCGTTGGCGATGATGACGGTCGCCTCGCGGTCGGCTTCGGCGCGACGCTTCTGGGCCGCCTCCTGGCCGGTCGCGCGGATCAGCTTCGCTTCCTGCTCACGCTCGGTGCGCATGCGCTGGAAGATCGCCTGGCTGTTGGCTTCCGGCAGGTCGGCGCGGCGGATACGGACGTCGACGACCTCGATGCCGTTCTCCTTGGCCTTCTCGTTCACGAGCTGGCTGATGTTGCGCATGATCTCGGCCCGGCGCCCGCCATGGGATTCGGCGCGCGGATCGATGAGCAGGGCGGTCAGCGGCTCGCGGCCGACGACGTCGCGCAGGGTCGAGGAAATGAAGGTCGCGAGCTGACGCTGCGCCAGATCCTTGGTGCGCAGACGCTGGTAGTAGCGCAGCGGGTCGACGATGCGCCAGCGGGCGAAGGCGTCGATCACCACGCGCTTCTGGTCGGCGGCGATCAGTTCCTCGGCCGGCGCGTCCACGTTCAGCACGCGCTTGTCGATCTAGATGACGTTCTGGAAGAACGGGATCTTGAAGTGCAGGCCGGGTTCGGAGACGACCTTCTTCGGTTCGCCGAACTGCAGGACCATGGCCTGTTCCGTCATGTGCACGGTGAAGACCGAGGACAGGCCGACAACGAGGAGCCCGATGACGACGATGAGGGCGACGGCAAGCTTGTTCATCCCTGCCCTCCCCCGCTGCGACCAAGGCCGGGCAACGGCAGATAGGGCACCACGCCCTGGGTCTCGCCACCGCCGTCCAGGATCATCTTGTTCATGTTGCTCAGGACCTCTTCCATGGTCTCGATGTAGATGCGCTGGACCGTGACGTCCTTGGCCGCGTTATAGGCGGTGAGCACGGACAGGAAGCGGGATGCCTGCCCCTGGGCATCCGCCACCACCTGCTGGCGGTAGCCTTCCGATTCCTGGAGGATCTTCTCGGCCTGGCCGCGCGCCTGCGGCACCTTGTCATTGTAATAGGCTTCAGCCTCGTTCCGGTACTGCTCCTGGTTGGCGCGGGCGGCCTGAACGTCGCGATAGGCTTCGATCACGGCGGCCGGCGGGTCGACCCGGTGGAGCTGGGTGATCTGCACCCCGGCGCCATAGGAGGTCAGGACCTGCTGAATCAGTTCGCGGGCCTCGCGCGCCACCTTCTCGCGCCCTTCGGTCTGCGCGTCCTGGAGGCGGGAGCGGCCGATCACCTCGCGCATGGCGGAGATGGCGACGGCGCGCACCGTATCGGCCGGATCCTGAATGTTGAACAGGAACTTACCGGCGTCGTCGATGACCCAGAAGACCGAGAAGGCGACGTCGGCGATATTCTCGTCACCGGTCAGGATCAGGCTTTCATCACCGGAATCGCGGCGTGTCGGGCGCACCCCGTCCACGAGCGAAAGCCCCACGTCGACCCGGTTCTGGGTCGTCACCGACAGGGTCTCGACACTCTCGATCGGGGCGGGCAGGTGGTAGTGCAGGCCCGGATCCGTGGTTTCCATCCATTTGCCGAAGCGGGTGACGATACCAAGTTCATCCGGCTCGACCCGGTAGAAACCAGTCGAGCCCCAGAGCACGACGAGGACGAGCGCCGCGAGGATGATGCCCCGCTTGCCCCAGCCGCCGCCCGGCACCATTTCCTTGAAGCGATCCTGGCCGCGGCGCAGGAGATCCTCGAGATTGGGCGGCTGGCCGCCCGGGCCGCGCGGCCCCTGGCCCCAGGGCCCGCGATTGCCGCCGCCATTGCCGCCGCCCCACGGACCACCGTTGTTCTGCCATGGCATGCTGTCGAGTTCTCCCACCAATCCTACGCGGCGGACCGACAGTTGGGCGCCGGACCACGATGCGCTATACCCCTGAAACGGGCGGGGGCATGGTCGACACGCACGATTCCACAGCCCCCGTCCCTCGCCCTTCGCAATGTGGGCGAAATGCCGGGTAATTCAAGGACGAAGGCAATGACAATCCCGACCCGTGACGATGTTCTGGCGCGGCTGGCGCATATCCCCGATCCGGAGGGAAGGGGTGACGTGGTCTCGGCCGGCCTCATCGCCGGGCTGATGCTGCGTGATGGCCATGTCGCCTTTTCGATCGAGATCGACCCCGCCAAGGCGGCCGAACGCGAACCTCTGCGCGCGACCTGCG
>JAQVKV010000447.1 GCA_028694545.1 Zavarzinia sp.
CCGCGATCGAAGTGCCGGAACGCCACCTCGGCCTCGTCCAGGCGGAGGAACACGAAGCCCTTGAAGACTTGATAACGGATGCCGCCCGCTTCATCGCCGCTCATGTCGATCTGGACGCGGTGCGGGCCGCCGCCGGCGGCGGGGTGACGACCGCACCCGCCCCTTGCCTGCCGCCGCCGGGCCAGCGCATCGCGCTTGCCCGGGACGCCGCCTTTTCCTTCATCTATCCCCATCTGCTGGCGGGCTGGCGCCGCGCGGGGGCCGAGATCCTGCCCTTCTCGCCACTTGCGGACGAGGCGCCGGACGAGACGGCCGACGTCGCCTTCCTGCCGGGCGGCTATCCCGAGCTGCACGCCGGGCACCTTGCCGCCGCGCGCCATTTCAACGCTGGATTACGCCGCTTCGCGCAATACCGGCCGGTGCATGGCGAATGCGGGGGGTACATGGTGCTGGGCGATGCCCTGATCGATGCCGAGGGCGTGCGCCACGAGATGGCCGGCCTGCTATCCCTCGTCACCTCCTACGAGACGCGGCGCATGCATCTCGGCTACCGGCAAGCGGTGCTGCGCCACGCCATTCCGGGCCATGGCGCCGGAACCGCCTTGCGCGGCCACGAGTTCCACTATTCGACCGTGCTCGAACAGGACGACGAGGCGCTGGCCGAGGTCCGGGACGCCAATGGCGCCCTGGTGGCCGAGACCGGCTCGCGCCGGGGGGCGGTGACCGGCACCTTCTTCCACCTGATCGCGGGGGCGGCATGACCGGCTTCGTCTCCTTCGTCTCGGCCGGGCCGGGCGATCCCGAACTGCTGACCCTGAAGGCGGTCGACCGGCTGGGGCGGGCCGACGCGGTGCTCTACGACGATCTGTCGGCGGGACCCATCCTCGACCACGCGCGGCCCGGGGCGGATCTCGTCGGCGTCGGCAAGCGCGCCGGCCGTGCCTCACCCCGGCAGGATCATATCAGCCGGCTGCTGGTCGATTATGCCGCCGCCGGGTTGCGCGTCGTGCGTCTGAAGTCGGGCGATGCCGGCATCTTCGGCCGGCTGGAGGAAGAGATCGAAGCCCTGCGCGCGGCCGCCATTCCCTTCGAGATCGTGCCCGGCGTGCCCAGCCCCTGCGCGGCCGCCGCCGGCGCCCTCATGCCGCTAACCCGGCGGCTGGCGGCGCGGCGCCTGCAATTCGTCACGGGACACGATGTCGCCGGGCAATTGCCCGAAGACCTCGACATGGCGGCGCTGGCCGATCCGGGTGCGGTGACCGCCGTCTTCATGGGACGGCGGACATTCCCCGCGATGGCGGCGGCGCTGATGGTGGCCGGCCTGCCGGGCGAGACCCCGGCCCTGATGGTGGAGGACGCCAGCCTGTCCGGCGAGAAGCACACGCGGAGCACCGTGGCCGGCCTCGCCCGCCTGCTGGCGGCGCAGGCGGCTGGCCCGGCGGCGCCTGCCCTGATCCTCTACGGCCCCCTGATCCTCCAGGGTGACGGGGCGGAAGGCACCGAGCATGGGTGAGCCCCGGACCCTGATCCTCGTCGGCATCGGCACCGGCGATCCCGGTCATCTGACCTTGCAGGCGATCCGCGCGCTCAATGGCGCGGACCTGATCCTCATTCCCCGCAAAGGGGAGAACAAGGCGGATCTAGCGGACTTGCGCCGGGCGATCCTGGCCGAGGTCCTGACCAATCCGGCGACGCGGATCGCCGAATTCGACCTACCGGTCCGCGATGCCGCCCATCCCGACTATCGCTCCGGCGTGGACGAGTGGCACGACGCCATCGCCGCCACCTGGGCCCGCGCGATCGACGTCCATCCGGGCGCGGCGCGGGTGGCGCTGCTGGTCTGGGGCGACCCTGGCCTTTACGACAGCAGCCTGCGCATCGCCGCCCGCCTCGCCCCCGCCCCCCGGATCGAGGTGATCCCGGGCATTACGGCGGTCCAGGCCCTGACGGCGGCCCATGGCATTCCGCTGAACGAGATCGGCGCGCCCTTCATCATCACCACCGGCCGGCGCCTGCGCGACGCGGGCTGGCCGCCGGGCGTGGATACGGCGGTCGTCATGCTGGACGGCGAATGTTCCTTCCGCCATCTCGATCCCGCCGGCCTCCATATCTGGTGGGGGGCCAATCTCGGCCTGGCGCAGGCGCTGACCCTCGCCGGCCCGCTGGCCGAGATGGCGCCCCGCATCGTGGCGGCACGGGCGGAAGCCCGGGCCCGCCACGGCTGGATCATGGATGTCTATCTGCTGCGGCGAGAACCGGCGGCTCGACCGCCCGGGCAAGGATAGAGACAGCTTCCACCATGGCGGGGCCGGCACAGGTCCAGAGCCGGTTGGGCACGCCGATCGCCCGCATCTCGTAGGGCAATCTCTCGAGAATGGGGTGGTGCAGCACGGTATAGGCCAACGCCGGTCGGGGATAGGGTTCGCTGTCCACGATCAGGACTTCGGGCCGCAGCGTCACCACCCATTCGAGCGGCAGGAAATTGTAACCTTCAAGGTCTGGCGTCGTGCCCAGATTGACGAGGCCGGT
This sequence comes from Zavarzinia sp., assembly GCA_028694545.1. GTDB lineage: Bacteria > Pseudomonadota > Alphaproteobacteria > Zavarziniales > Zavarziniaceae > Zavarzinia. The sequence goes on from JAQVKV010000447.1 coordinate 2,530, forward strand.
CCGGCGCAGCAGCGTATCGACCAGCGACCCCGCCCCGGCGGTCAGGCCGTTCGGCCGCAGCACGAGAGCGCGTGTGCCCGTTTCCCGCGCCGGGATCGCGTCCAGCCCCGCGCGGATGTCGGCGATCATCGCCTCGCCCCGCGCGGGATGGCCGACGACGGCGGCAACCTCGCGGATCTGCGCCTCGACCGCCTCGAAAGTGACGGGCACATCCAGCTCGACCACCGGGAAATTCAGTTTCCGCAACAGGGCGACCGTGGTCCGCGTCGTATAGAGACCGGCGACGACGAGATCGGGCGCCGCCGTCACCACCTCTTCCGCCAGACCGTGGTTGACCGGCAGCCCCGCCGCCAGATCCGCGACATTGGAAATCCGCCGGTCTCCCGACAGGAAGGAGACCGACGCTACCTGATCCCGATCGGCGAGGCGCAGCACCAGTTCGTCGGCGCAGAGGTTCATGGAGACGATCCTGGGCCCCGCATGGGCTGCCGGCATCGATGCCAGCAGCCCCGCGAACACGGCAATCAACCCGCGCACGGAAAGCCCTTCGCCGTCCGGTCCAGCGGATCGGGGGCGAGCCCGAGGTAGCGTCGGCGCAATTCGTCCCACAGCGCCAGACGGCCGAAATCGGGCGGCCGCGCCGGCTTCATCTCGGGCGTCAGCAGGGGGTTCGGCAGGAAGACCGTCATCTGCTGCTCGCCCGCCCCGTTGAAGAAGCGTAAGCCCCAGGAACGGGGCGTGCCCTCGGCCGAGAGGTTGCGATACAGCTCGGCCCGGGCGGTGCGACGATGGGCGGCGAGTTCGGGCGGTGTCGGGTTCCGGGGACCGCCCTTGTTCTCGCCGATGCAGAGGTGGAAATGCCATTTGCCGAAATCGACGGTCAGATAGCCGTCGAACACGCCGACCTTCTTCGGTGGCGTATCGACCGCGATCTCGAACACGGCGCCCTGCAC
>JAQVKV010000448.1 GCA_028694545.1 Zavarzinia sp.
CGTGGCCCTGCGCCGGGATGATCTCGCCTCCGACGACTTCGTGGCGTCGGTGCAGGCGCTTCTGCCGCCCGGCTACATGACCTTCACGACCCCAGAAGAGCGTGAGGAATCCCTTCGACAGACCCTCGCCTGCGCGCCGGACGGCGACATCTGGCTGTTCGGCTATGGTTCCCTGATGTGGAACCCCGCGATCCAGCACGAGGAACACAAGCTTTGCCTGCTGCGGGGCTGGCATCGGCGCTTCTGCCTCTGGACGCCGATCGGGCGGGGCACGCCGGAGCAGCCGGGGCTCGTGCTCGGGCTCGAACGTGGTGGCTCGTGCCGGGGCATGGCCTTCCGCATTCCCCGCGCCGTCGCCGAGGATGAGCTGCGCATGGTCTGGCGGCGCGAGATGCTGACCGGGGGGTATGTTCCGCGCTGGGTGCGGGTGGAGGCGGGGACGCAGGCTTTCCGCGCCGTTACCTTCGTCATCAACCGGGAAGGACAGCGCTATGCCGGGCGCCTGTGCGAGCACCGCACGGCGGCGACCATCGCCACCGCCGGTGGCTTCCTCGGGACTTGCCGCGCCTATCTGGAAGAATCGATCCGCGCCCTCGAGGCGCACGGCATTCGCGACCGGCACCTCGTCCGTCTGCATCATCTCGTCTCGCACCACCAGCGCGCGTGACGAAGCGCCTGTGGCCGGACCGGGTACCGCCATGCCGGCCATACTGTGCGCGGATATGGTGATGAATTGACGCGCTTTTGTCCCGTTTCGGCGTAAGCCCGCTTGCGGTTCGCCCGGCATCACGCATACGCTCCGAGCGTAGGCCGTACGCTTCGTGCGTGTCCCGATGGTCCGGGGCAAGATGGTCTACCGTTTCGACTTGGATATCATCCACTCGAGTACTGAGGCCCGCCGAGCCGGCAATCTCGGCGGGCCTTTCCTCGCCAGGGATCCGCGAAATCCAGGATCAATATCCGGAGCCTGAATGAGCGATCTACTTGTTCTCGGCGGCACGGGGGCTGTGGGGCGTGCCGTCCTGCGCCAGGCTCTTGCCGATTCGGGGATCACGCGGGTGATCGCGCCGACACGGCGGCCGCTCGATCCCGATCCCGGGCTAGAGAATCCCGTGGTTGATTTCGACAGTCTCGACGGGACGGAGACCTTCTGGAAGGTCGGGGCCGTGATCTGCGCGATCGGCACGACCCAGAAGCTGGCGGGCGGGCGTGAAGGCTTCCGGTGTATCGACCGTGATCTGGTGCTCCGCCTCGCGGGCTTTGCCCGGGCCTCCGGGGTCGCGAATTTCGCCTATGTCTCCTCGGTCGGCGCGTCCCTGGCATCGCCCTCCTTCTACCTGCGCACCAAGGGCGAGGTCGAGACGGGGCTGGGGGCCTTGGGCTTTCGGTCGCTGACGATCCTACGACCCTCGATGATCGATGCCGGCCGGCGCGAGGTCGCCCGCCCTGGCGAGGAGATCGGCGCATCCGTCATGCGGCTCGCGGGCCCGCTGCTGCCGCGCCGCTATCGTCCCGTGACGCCGGACGCGATCGCGCGCCGCCTGCTCGCCGCGGCCCTGGACGGGCCGCCGGGCGTTTCGGTCATACAGTCGGAAGAGATCGTCTGAAGCCCGGCGTGGGTGATGGCTGGGGCGGGAGGATTCGAACCTCCGAATGGCGGTACCAAAAACCGCTGCCTTACCACTTGGCGACGCCCCAACGGCCGTGACCTGTCCGGTCCGGCGAGAGTGGCGGGAACATAGGGATTCGCCGTCGCTTCCGCAAGTCGAAGCGATCGGGGGCCGCGTTTTCCCCACATTCATGAAAGTTTCCCCGAACGGTGGGTCTGCGGTCTTGCTCCGAATCGTTTGCTTTGCGACCGTTTACCCATGGTGGATGCGACGGTCCCGACCCCCAAGATGTGCGCTGCCCGCGCCGGCGGCCCTGGCGGACGTGATTTCGGGGGCCTTGGACAATGGCCCGTATCCCTCGGTTTTCCCCTCACCTGGTCTCACCACGCGACGTCTCACCACGCGATCCGGCCGCCACGGCGTCAGGTCGCCAAGCTTGAGGAGTAGGATCATGGCAATGCTGTACACCGAGCGCGAGACCACGGTCACGGATCCCATTGATCTCATCGAGCAGATCGTCGCGGCCAACGAATGGCCCTTCGACCGGGCCGGCGACGGCGAGCTTTCGGTCGCGGTGAACGGCAGCTGGTGCGACTACCATTTCGGCTTCTCGTGGCGCGAGCCCGAACGCGCCCTGCAGCTGACCCTGGCCTTCGACCAGCGCGTGCCCCCGGCGCGGCGCGGCGAAATCTACGAATTGCTGGGGCTCATCAACGAGCAGCTCTGGCTCGGCCACTTCGACCTCTGGTCGGAGGACGGGGTGATCCTGTTCCGTCATGCCAGCCTCATGGGCGACGCCGTCTCGGTCGGGACCTGCGAGGAATTGATCGACATCGCGATTTCCACCTGCGAGCGCTTCTATCCCGCCTTCCAATTCGTGCTCTGGGGCGGTAAGAGCGCGGGCGACGCCCTGCTTGCGTCCCTGATCGACACGGTCGGGGAGGCGTGAGGGCGTTTTTCGTCCGAAACGTTTCGCGAGGCTGTCATGACGCTCGATCCCACGCCGGTCCTGGACCGGCCGCTCCTTCTCGTCGGTTGTGGCAAGATGGGCGGCGCCATGCTGCAGGGCTGGTTGCGGGACGGGCTTGCCCCCGGTCTCGCTCAAGTGGTCGAGCCGGCGGGTCTGCCTGACCTCGCCGCGCGCGGGGTCCATGTGCATGGCGATCTTGCGGCGGTGCCGGCCGATCTCGATCCCGGCGCCGTCGTCGTCGCGGTGAAGCCGCAGACCATGGACAAGATCCTGCCCGGGCTTGCGCCCCTGGTCTCGTCCCGCTCGCTCGTTTTGTCGATCGCGGCGGGCAAGCGCCTGTCCCTGTTCGAGAAGGCTTTCGGTGCGGGTGTGCCGATCGTCCGCGCCATGCCGAACACGCCCGCCGCCGTCGGTCGGGGCATGACCGTGCTCGTCGCCGGCACCGCCGCCGGAGAGGCGGAGCGGGCGCTGGCGGCCAGGCTCTGCGCCGCCGTCGGTGCCGTCGGCTGGGTCGACGACGAGGGGCAGATCGATGTCGTCACCGCGCTGTCGGGCGGGGGACCGGCCTATGTCTTCCTGCTGATCGAGGTGCTGGCCAAGGCCGGAGAGGCGCAGGGCCTGCCGGCCGATCTCGCCATGCGCCTCGCCCGCGAAACCGTGACCGGTTCGGGCGAACTGGCCCGCCTTTCGGACGAGCCGGCGGCGCAATTGCGCCGCAACGTGACGAGCCCCGCGGGCACCACGGAACGCGCGCTCAATGTGCTCATGGCCGATGACGGGTTGCAGCCGTTGTTCGATCGCGCCATCGCCGCCGCGACCGCCCGCTCGCGCGAGCTGGCGGGGGACGCCTGACCGGAGAGCCTGACCGGAGACCCCCGAAAGGCCGCTGGCCTTTCGGGC
>JAQVKV010000449.1 GCA_028694545.1 Zavarzinia sp.
GGATTCGTTGGACGAGAGCTTGATCACGCGCTGGCCCGGCTCGGCCTTGGAACGACCGCCGACATAGGGGGCGATGTCCATGATGCCTGCCCGAGGACGGGGCTTTTCAGGAACGGGTCTTTGGTCTACGGGGGGCATGATGCCTCTCCTCGCGATACGTCGTCGGACGGAAGGGGGTCAGCGGCCGGCCACATCCACCGGCCGGGCATAGCCGCCGGCGGGGATGGCCTGGGCGATCTCGTCGCCATGGGCCGCGATCAGGGCCTGGAGGCGTGGATCGTGATCGTCCAGCGGGCCGTCGATCTCGAACAGATGGAGCGTATCACCGCCACGCAGGCGGCTGTCCAGGCATTGGCCGTGGATGCCGGCGGCGCTCAGGCGGTCGTTCAGGCGGCCCCGGCTGATTTCCCGGCCGGCGACCGTGACGACGATCAGATAGGACGCGTCATCCCCGCTCTCGCCCGGGCTGAAGGGAGCGACGACGACGGCCTCGACAGGGTGGGTGCCGTCACGCAGGAACGGCAGGCGCGCGACGACGCGCGGCCGCCCGGCATCGGTCGAGGCGAGCAGGGGCCACCAGGCATTCTCCTCGCTCGCCGGGACGGGCAGGACACCGATCACCTGACCGCCGCTCTCGGCGATGGCGCGCAGGGCCTGCACCGGGGAATCATGCATGTCGATGCGGGCGGCGCCGAAATGGGCACGGGCGACATCGAAATGCTCGGTCATGGCATAGGTGGCATAGAGCGCGATGGACATCGGCGCCTGCTGCCGCGTGAGGCTGGAGATGATTTCGCGCCAGACGCGGCCGACCACCTGGGCGGGCAGGGGCCCCCGGTGGCGCGTGACCAGGCGGCGCAGGATCGCGGCCTCGCGCGCGGGGCGCATGGCGTTGCCGGCCGTCTTGACGGCGGACAGGCGTTGGGCGAGGTCGGCGCGCTGCAGCAGCAGGTCGTGCAGGCGGTCGTCGATCGCGTCGATCTCGCGCCGCAGCTCGTCGAGGTCGATGGAATTGTCGCTCATGCGCGTTACTGCCTGCGGGGCTGTGACCGACGATCGCCAAGGGGCGCCGGCTTCCTGGGGCCGCCGGCCAAGGCGCCGGGGGGCGGATCGTCCCGGGGCCCGATGGTTTTAGACGGATGACGGTGGGAAGGCAAAGGAAAGCTTGGCCCCGCCGCCACCCGGTTGGTGGAGGGAATCATGGCCTTCGCCTTGGCTCTCGCCGTCACCTTTTCGCCCGGCGGGGTCAGGGCGTAGAGGCTTTTTGACGCCTCGACGATCCAGAGCCCGGCGAAGGCGGTGCCCCAGCGCGAACCCATGTTCTCCCAGAAGGGCGCCGTGCGAATCAGGAAGCGGCGGTTGGTCGGCGGCAGATAGAGCGCCGGCATGCTGCGCAGGGGCTCGAACATGGCGCCGCGCAGCGTGCCTTCGATCTGGCCGAGCGAGAAGGGCCGTCCGGCGCCGAAGGGCGTGACGTCGGTCCGGGCCCAGACGCCGCGCCGGTTCGGCACAACGGCGAGCAGTCGTCCCTCGGGCGCCAGCACGCGCCAGACCTCGCGCAGCAGGGGGCGCAGGTCGAGCGCGAGTTCGAGTTCGTGGACGAGAAGAATGCGGTCGATCGAGCCGTCCGCCAGCGGCAGCGCCGTTTCTTCCGACAGGGCGACGGCGGCAGGGCCCCGGCGCGGCCAGCGCGTGACGCCCTGCGCCGCCGACATGAGCGCGATCACCCGCGTGCCCGGATCGCGAAACGGTCGCAGATAGGGGGTCGCATAGCCGAGGCCGAGGAGGGTGAGGCCATGCAGGTCGGGCCAGACCTCGCGCAACCGGCGGCGCAGCAGGCGCCGCGATACCGCGCCCAGGGGACTATCGTAAAATTGGCGAAATTCGGTAACGTCCAGCCGCATGTTTTCAACCCGGAATGCCGGCCGATCGTGGCCCATCGCGCTGCAACTGCCTATACTCTTGTCATGACCGCGTTCGACATTCATCTCGTGCCGTGCTTCACGGACAATTACGTGCCCCTGGTCCGCGACATGGCCACGGGTACCGTCGCCATCGTCGACCCGGCGGATGCCGGTGCGGTATCCGCCGCGTTGGACGCGCTGGGCTGGCGGCCTTCGATCATCCTGAACACCCACCATCATCCGGACCATGTGGGCGGCAACCTCGAGCTGAAGGCGAAATACGGTCTCACCGTGATCGGTCCCCGGAACGAGGCCGCGCGCATTCCCGGTATCGACCGGCCGGTGGGCGAGGGGGATTCGGTGGCCATCGGCGGCCAGACGGGCGCCGTGCTCGACGTGCCGGGCCATACGGCTGGCCATGTCGCCTACTGGTTCGAGGGGGCGGAAGTGGTCTTCGTCGGCGATACGCTGTTTGCCGCCGGCTGCGGCCGCCTGTTCGAGGGCACGCCGGAACAGATGTGGCACTCCCTGAACAAGTTGGCCGACTTGCCGGGCAATACGCTCGTCTACTGCGCCCATGAATATACCGAATCGAACATGCGCTTCGCCCTGGCGGTTGACCCGGAGAATGCGGCGCTGCGCGTGCGTGATGTCAGCGTCCGGGCCGCGCGCCGTCACGACGAGCCGACGGTACCGACGACGATCGCCGTCGAACTGGCGACCAACCCCTTCCTGCGCGCCGACAAGCCGGATTTCGCCCGCGCCATGCGCATGAGTGGCGAGGATCCGGTCGCGATCTTCGCCGCCACCCGCAAGGCCAAGGACAATTTCCGGTGAACCCCATGCGCCTGTGCTGGTCCCCCACCTCGCCCTATGTGCGCAAGGTGATGATCTTCGCCCATGAGACGGGGCTGGCGGATGCGCTGGAGCTGCTACCCAAGAGCGTCTGGGCGGCGGATACGGACATCGGCGAGACCAATCCACTCGGCAAGGTGCCGGCGCTCGTCCTCGACGACGGCACGGTGATCTTCGACAGCCCGGTGATCCTCGACCATCTCGACCGGCTGCACGGCGGCGCGCCGCTGATCCCGGCTTCCGGGCCCGAGCGGACCCGGGTGCTCACCCTGCAGGCGCTGGCGGACGGCGTGCTGGACGCCGCCGTGCTCTGCCTGCTCGAAGGCCGGCGGCCCGAGGCCGAACGTTCGGCCGATTGGGTGGCGCGCCAGCAGCGCGCGATCGCCCGGGGGCTGGACGCGCTTGAGGATGCGGTCTTCGCCTTTACCGAAACACCCGATGTCGGCCAGATCACGGTGATGGCCGCGCTCGGCTATCTCGATTTCCGTTTCGCCGTCCTCGACTGGCGGGAAGGAAGGCCGGCATTGGCCGCCTGGTTCGAGGAGTGGGTGAAGCGTCCGTCGTTCCTCGCGACCCTGCCCCAGGACCCGGCGTGACCCCTCCCTTCCGCTGGCCGACCGCCGCCGAGATGATCCGTCATCTCGACCTGAAGCCCCATCCCGAGGGCGGCCATTTCCGCGAAACTTTCCGCGACGCGGGCAGCGAG
>JAQVKV010000450.1 GCA_028694545.1 Zavarzinia sp.
GCCCTTCGCCGGTGCCGCCGTCGGCAACGTCCAGACTTATGCCAACCTCGGTGCCCAGATCCGCTTCGGTACCGGCCTGCGCAACGATTTCGGCGTGCCGCGCATCCGCCCGGCGGGCAGCGCGGCCGTTCCCCTCATCCGGAACGATTTCAGCTGGTATCTTTTCGCCGGCGCCGAGGGCTGGGCCGTCGCGCATGACATCTTCCTCGACGGCAATACGTTCGAGGATTCGCCGAGTGTCGAGAAGAAGCCCCTGGTCGGTGAATTCAACCTCGGCTTTGTCGCCTATGTGCCGAGTGGCCGGCTCAACCTGACCTATGTGAAGCGTTCGAAGGAGTTCACGGATCAGCCCGAAGCTTTCGAATACGGCAGCGCCTCCTTCACCTTCAAGTTCTGATCCCCGATCGTGTCCGTGATCGAGCGGGATGAGGTCGCGAGCCTGATCCTCGAACGACGGGCGCGTCGCTCCCGCCCCGGGGCCCGGGACGACGGCTTCCGCCTGGCGCTTGCGATCGAGGGCGGGGGCATGCGCGGCGTGGTCGCCGGGGGCATGGTCTCGGCGCTCGAGGCCCATGGTTTCGTCGACTGTTTCGACGCCGTCTACGGGACTTCTGCCGGGGCCTGCGCGGGGGCCTACATGCTGGCCGGTCAGGCGCGCGAAGGGACGCGCATCTTCTACGAAGACATCAACAATCCGTCCTTCCTGCGTCTCGGCCGGGTGCTGCTGCGTCGGCCGGTGATGAACGTCGATCATCTGATCGATCACGTCATGACCCGCTCGCGCCCGCTGGACGTGGAGGCGGTCGTTCGTTCCACCATCCCGCTCGTCATGATGACGACGAGCGTGGGCGAGGGGCGGGCGCTGGCCTTGCGTGATTTCGCGAATGGACCTGCCGTGCTCGAGGGGCTGCGGGCGACGACACGGCTGCCGCTGGTGGCCGGCCTGCCGGTTGTGGACACGGACGGTCGCAAGCTGGTCGATGGTGCCCTGACCGCGCCCATCCCGGTCCGCGCCGCGGCCGAGGATGGCGCCACCCATATCCTCGTGCTGGCGACGCGGCACGACGTGACCACGATCGACGGCGGCCCGGTCCGGCCCTGGTTCGCCCGCATGCTGGCGCGCCATGTCTCGCCCGCGGTGGCCGGGGCCTATCTCGCGCGGCAGGCGGTGTTCGAGGAATTGTCGGCGCAACTGGCCGGTCCCCGGCTCGGCTTCGGCGCGGAACCCCATCTCACCGTGGTGAAGCCGACGGGGCGCTGGCGCAAGGTCTCGAAGATCGAGAAGCGGGCGGGCAGGCTGCTGCGCGGGGCCGATGCCGGCTGGCGCGCCGTACTGCATTGGCTGGGCGAGGCGGATGCGACGCCGTTTCCGGATATGATCGCCTATCGGGGGAAACGGCGAAGGCGCGAATCATGAGCGAGAAGAAGAAAGACCGCGCGGGCGGTCCTCCCGTCAGGCGCCGCCGGGTCGTCTTCATCAGTGGCTTCGATCCCCGGGGGGCGCGGCACTATCACCAGCTCTGGCGTGAGGATGCGCCGAAGGCGGCGGCCAGCCATGGCGATGGTACCGAATTCTCCCTGGGCAACCGCCGCCGACGCGCCGACATCGTCGTCGAATGGGGCATGAACGGGCGCATGGCCCTCGGCCGCGAGACGATCGAGACGGAAACGGTGTTCGATTTCCTGGCCTGGGACGACGTCACGCGCGAACTCTGGCCGAAGGCGGCCTGGTCCTTCGTCATCGACACGGCGCGGACCGTGCTCCGGGGCATCGCCATCGGCTATTTCCGCCGGCTTTTCGCCGTGCGCCGCCTTTATCTGCTCACCCTGTTCCAGCCGGTGGCGATCCTGCTCGCGGTCTTCCTCGGGCTCTACCTCGCCGTCGCGGTCCCGGTCGCGACCGGCCTGTCGCTGGCGGGCGAGGACTGGCGCTGGGCGCTGTTCGCCGGGGGGCTCGGTATTCTCGGGCTGCGGCCGTTGCTCCGCGTGCTGGAGAAGGGCTCGGTCCTCTGGCGCGGCCAGCTCAACAATTACTTTGCCCATCTGATCTATGGGGAATCGCCCGTGATGCAGGACCGGATCGACCGCATGGCCGAGGCCATCGCCGATCTCGCGGCCGAAGGCGGCGTCGATGAATTCCTGGTGATAGGCCACAGCGTTGGCACCACGGTGGCGATTTCCGCCTTCGGGCGGGCGTTGCAGCGTCGCCGCGCCGATTTCGCGGCGATCCCCGTGGTCTCCTTCGCCACCCTCGGTTCGATGACGCCGCTGCTCGCGGTCGAACCGCGCGCGAAGTGGTTCCGGGACGAGATCGCGGCCATCGCCTTCGATCCCGCCGTGACCTGGGTCGATATCGGCGCACCCTATGACATCGTCTGCTTTCCCCTGATCGATCCGGTTCCGGTCGCCGGCCACGAAAGGCCGAAGGATGCGCGCCCCAGCCCCCTGATGGTCACGCCGCGCTATCACGCCCTCTTCGACGCGGAAGGCTACAAGCGGCTCCGCGCTGACGCGGAACGCATGCATGTGCAATATCTGCTGGCGACGCCCAAGGCGGGACGGTGCGACTTCATGGCGCTGGTCGCGGGCCCCTTGTCGCTGAAAGATCGCTTCCCGGATTCGGTGAGCAGCAAGGGGTGACACGCGATGGCCGGTTTCAGACCGCCGAAACCCGAGCCGAAGCCCGGTGGCCTGCCGTTCTGGAAAGTCCTGCCCACCTGGCTGCACGATGGTCTCGCGGTTCTGTCGGAGAAGGCCTATCGCATGAAGATGGGGCAGTTCCGCCTGCCCACGCGGCGTTTCTTCATGCTGAACGATCCTCCCCTGGTCCGCCGCGTGCTGGTCGAGCGGGCGGAGGATTTCCCGAAGAGCGAGATCATCGGCTTCATGGTGAAGCGCCTGATGGGCGACGGGGTGCTGACCTCCAGCGGCGCCACTTGGCGGCGCCAGCGCGCCATGCTGAACCCCGCCTTCGAGACGACGCGCGTGCGCCTGGTCTTCGACCAGATGCGCGCGGCAACCGATCGCATGATCGAACGCCTGGACCGCATCGCCGACGGCACGCCCCGGGATTTCGACATCGAGACGACCCATGTCACCTCGGACATCATCCTGCGCACCATCTTCAGCGAGACCCTGGACCGGGAGCGCGCGGAAAAGGTCTTTTCCGCCTTCAGCCGCTTCCAGGAGATCGCCTTTGGTCTCGGCATGCTGCGGGTGTTCCGGGTGCCGACCATCGCCTTCTTCCGGCGCAACCGCGAGGCGGAGCGCCGGGCGCGCGAGATCAAGGGTCTGCTCGCCCCGATGATCCAGGCCCGGCTGGACCGGATCGCCGCCGGCGAGACCCCGCCCGAGCGCGATTTCCTCGCCGCCATGATCGAAGCCCGCGATCCGGAAAGCGACCGCCCCTTCAGTTTCGACGAACTCTACGAGCAGGTGGCGACCCTCTTCCTCGCGGGG
>JAQVKV010000451.1:0-2595 GCA_028694545.1 Zavarzinia sp.
CCGGCATGCGGAAACCGTCGGCGCGGGGTGTCGAAAGCAGGGTCTCGGACATGGGGGACTCCAGGGCGGGCCCACATCCTGCCGCCAAGGAGCCGCTTCCGGCAAGACTTACGGCCATGACTTCAAGCCGCAACGGGGATCGGGCAGAGTATTGCGAGAGCAAGGGAGTGCGAGATGCGCAACGTGACCGTGGCGGCCACCCAGATGGCCTGCGATTGGGATCTTCCGGGCAATGTCGCCCGGGCCGAGGCGCTGGTGCGCCAGGCGGCGGGGCAGGGCGCCCAGATCATCCTGATCCAGGAATTGTTCGAGACACCCTATTTCTGCCAGGACCAGATCCATGATTATTTCGATCTGGCGCGGCCCTTCGACGACAACCCCCTGATTGATCATTTCGCGCGGCTTGCCGCCGAACTCGGCGTCGTCCTGCCCATTTCCTATTTCGAGCGGGCGGGGCAGGCCTATTTCAATTCGCTTGCGGTCGCGGATGCGGATGGTTCCATCCTGGGCAATTACCGGAAGAGCCATATTCCCGACGGACCGGGCTATACCGAGAAATTCTATTTCTCGCCCGGCGACACCGGCTTTCGCGTGTGGGACACGAAATTCGCGCGCATCGGCGTCGGCATCTGCTGGGACCAGTGGTTTCCGGAGACCGCGCGCGCCATGGCGCTGATGGGGGCCGAGGTGCTGTTCTATCCGACCGCCATCGGCTCCGAACCCCATGATGCCGGGCTCGATTCGTCCGGCCATTGGCAGCGGGTGATGCAGGGTCACGCCGGCGCCAACGTCATGCCCCTCGTCGCCTCCAACCGGATCGGGACGGAAGCCGGCAAGCGCGGTACCGCGATCACCTTCTACGGTTCGTCCTTCATCGCCGATCCGACGGGCGCCAAGGTCGCGGAAGCCGACCGCGAGACCGAGACGGTGCTGACCGCCACCTTCGACCTCGACGCGACGGCGCATCAGCGCCGCTCCTGGGGCGTGTTCCGCGATCGCCGGCCCGAGCTTTATGACGCCCTGCTCTCCCTCGATGGGGAAAATCCGCATATCGCCAGCGGTTACTGACCGAGCCTGTCGTCATCCCGGCGAAGGCCGGGATCTCGTGACGGAAGGGGCGCTTCGGGTTGGCGTCAGGCGGGGGGCAGGCTCTCCGCCATCCAGGCGCTGGAGGGCAGGTTCACGAGGCGGGCGATGATCTCGCTTGCGACCGGGAAGTCGCCCGTGCGCGGGGTGTCGCGGAAGGCGGGCAATTCGTGCATGGGGACCCAGGCCGGGCGGGTGTCGATGCCCGCCGCGTTGGTTTCCTCCAGCACCTGGTCGCGGGCGCGCTGATCCTCGACCAGGGCGGCGTTGAGCCAGAAGATGCTGTGGTCGCCCGCCGGCTCGTCGACGAAGTCGACATTGCGCAGGCCCTTGAGGCGCTGGCGATAGAAATCGGCGATACGCCGCTTGGCCGTGATCAACTCGTCCAGCCGTTCGAGCTGGGCGAGGCCAAGGGCGGCGTTGATGTTAGGCAGGCGGTAGTTGAAGCCGATCTCGTCATGCATGAACTGCCAGGCGTGGCGCTGACGCGCCGTGGTCGTCAGGTGTTTCAGGCGATGGGCCAGGGCTTCGTCGTCGGTCACGATCATGCCGCCGCCGCCCGAGGTCACGATCTTGTTGCCGTTGAAGGAGAATGTACCGATCACGCCGCCGCCGCCGCAGGGCCGGCCCCGGTGCAAGGTGCCCAGGGCCTCGCTCGCATCCTCGACAAGGGGCAGTCCGAAGTCGGCCGCCACCTCGGACAGCGCCGTCAGGTCGGCGGCATGGCCGAAGAGATGGACGGGCAGGATCGCCGCCACCCGCCGGTCGTCGAGATAGAGCCCGCCCGCGCGTCGTACCGCCCGCCGCGTCAGGAAATTGGCGAGGCCGGCGGCATCGAGCGCCAGCGTGTTCCATTCGCTGTCGGCCAGCAGGGGCGAGGCGCCGCAATAGGCGATCGCGTTGGCGCTGGCGACGAAGGTCAGGGTCGGGCAGACCACGAGGTCACCGGGCCCGACGCCGATCGCATGGAGACTGGCATGCAGGGCTGCCGTGCCGTTGACGGTGGCGACGGCGAAGCGGGTGCCGGCCCGTGCCGCCATCGCCGCCTCGAAGGCATCGACATAGGAACCGACCGAGGAGACCCAGCCGGTGTCGAGGCAATCCTTCACATAATCCCATTCCCGGCCCTCGAACTTCGGGCTGTGCAGGGGGACATGGCCTTCGAGCTTCAGATCCTTGCGGATGATGTCGCCGAGACGCCGGCTGAGCGCATGCATGATGGCCTCGGTCGTCAGATGTTGTATTGCCCGGCCTTGTAGCGGCCGAGATTGGCGGGATCGCGGAACCAGTCGACCGTGCGTGCCAGTCCTTCGCGCAAATCGATCCGGGGCGCCCAGCCAAGCAGGCGGCGCGCCTTCTCGTTGGATGCCCAGAGCCGCTCGACCTCCGAAAGCGCGGGGCGCAGGCGCTGGTCGTCGGCCTCGATCTCGATTTCCACGCCGATCACCTCGGCGATCAGGCGGGCGGTATCGCCGATCGAAATCTCGTTGTCGCTGCCGAAATTCACCA
>JAQVKV010000451.1:2605-3450 GCA_028694545.1 Zavarzinia sp.
TCACCACGTCGCCCTCGACCTCGCTCTGCGCCAGGGCGATGAAGCCGGCCACCGTGTCGGCGACGAAGTTGAAGTCCCTTGTGGGGTGGGTGGCGCCCAGCTTGATCCGGCGGGCGCCGTTCAGCACCTGCGTGATGATGGTCGGGATAACGGCGCGGGCCGACTGGCGCGGACCATAGGTATTGAAGGGCCGGGCGATCGCGACCGGCGTGCCGAAACTGGCGTGGAAGGACAGGGCCAGTTGGTCGGCGCCGATCTTGGTGGCGGAATAGGGCGACTGGCCTTGCAGCGGATGCTCCTCGGTGATCGGCACGAAGCGGGCGGTGCCATAGACTTCGCTGGTCGAGGTATGGACGATCCGGCGCACGCCAAGATCGCGCCCCGCCTGCAGTATGTTCAGCGTCCCCGTAATGTTGGTGTCCACATAGGCGCCGGGGGAATGATAGCTGAAGGGAATGGCGATCAGCGCGGCGAGGTGGAGGACCGTATCCACGCCCTTCATGGCCTCGCGCACGCCGTGGCCGTCGCGGATGTCGCCGGCGAAAACCTCGAAATGCCCGGCGACGTCCGGCGTCGCCTGGTCCAGCCAGCCCCAGGAATTGAAGGAATTGTAGAAGACGAAGGCGCGCACGTCCCGGCCCTGGCGCACCAGGGTCTCGACCAGATGGGAGCCGATGAAGCCGTCGGCGCCGGTGACCAGAATCTTGCCCGTCATATGTCCCGTCTCCTTGTCGGCGCCATGATTCCACGGGATCGTTAAGGAAACATTCAGCCTGTTCACCCAGTTTCAATCACCATGATCGAAGACCCCATGACCGGCAGACAGCGCGTGTTCGCGCTCATCC
>JAQVKV010000452.1 GCA_028694545.1 Zavarzinia sp.
GGCCGAGCTATGCCCGGACAAGGCCGGACTTCGGGCCCGAAACCTGACGGTACGGAAGAATTTCCGCCGAAACGGGAGGGGCGTGATCGGGGATGGTGGGCGCGGCTGGGATTGAACCAGCGACCCCTACGATGTCAACGTAGTGCTCTCCCACTGAGCTACGCGCCCGGACCATGCCGGCGACCGGGGCGGTGGGATATGCCCTCGGCCGGGAGCCGCGTATTTAAGGGATCGGCGCGGCGCTTGCAACATCTTTTCGTCATGGCCGGCCTTTTGACCCATCGCGCCGGCCGTCCGGCCCGGTGATCGGGGATTCGGCGCCGTGATCGGCAGGTCGGCGCTTCACCTCGGGCGTTTATGGGCTCATTCTAGGGTGTCGCCATTCGCTTGGAGATTGCCCTCCGTGTCCATCGCAACCGCCGCAGCCCCCGATTCCGTAGCCCCGTCGAGGGACGGTGACGGCACGGACGAATCGGTGGTGGCGGTGCAGCGGCCGCCTTCGGGGGTTGCGGCCCGGCCGCTGGTCCTCAGTTCGCCCCATTCGGGCGCTGTCTATCGCGCCGAATTCCTGCGTCAGTCGCGACTTGATCCGGTCAGCCTGCGCCGGTCCGAGGATTGTTTCGTCGACCGCCTGTTCGGGACCGCCCCCCGCCTGGGCGCCACCATGGTGCGGGCGCTGTTCCCCCGCGCCTATGTCGATCCCAACCGCGAGCCTTACGAACTCGATCCCGCCATGTTCCGGGATACGCTGCCGGCCTTCGCCAACACGCGGTCCCTGCGCGTGCTCGGCGGCCTCGGCACCATTGCCCGGGTCGTCGCCGACGGGGCGGAGATCTACCGCGAGAAACTTTCCTTCGCCGATGCCGAGGCCCGCATCGCCGAATGCTATCGCCCCTATCACGCCGCCCTCGCCGAGGCGATCGCCCGGGCGGAGCAGCAGCACGGCGTCGCCCTGCTGCTCGACTGCCATTCCATGCCCTCGATGGCGGCCCCCGGGGAGCGTGACGGTGGTCGCGGCCGGCCGGATATCGTGCTCGGCGATCGCTTCGGCATGAGTTGCGCGCCCGCCGTGATCGAAACGGTGGAGCGGGTGTTGCGGGACATGGGCTATCGTGTCGGGCGCAATGATCCTTACGCCGGGGGCTATATCACCCATCATTACGGCCGGCCGCGCCGGGGGCGCCATGCCCTGCAGATCGAGATCAACCGGGCCCTCTACATGGACGAGGTCCGGCTGGAGCCGAACGAGGGTTTCGAGCGTCTGCGCGCGGATCTCGACCGGCTCGTCACGGAGCTGGCCGCCCTGTCGGCGCGGGACCTGCGGTCGGAGTGAGTTTGGAGTGAGCAAGGTCGAATGAACGGGGAAGGTACAGCGGCTTTCACGATCCGTCCGGCCCGAGCCGCCGATCTGCCCGCCATTCGGGCCATCTACGGCCATCACGTCGAGAACGGCTTTGCCTCCTTCGAGGAGGTGGCGCCGACGCTGGACGAGATGCGCCGGCGCTTCGACGCGCTCCAGGCCGGGGGCTTTCCCTATCTGGTCGCGGTGGACGACGACGGCGCCGTGGCCGGCTATGCCTATCTCGGTTCTTATCGGCCGCGCAGCGCCTATCGCTTCACGGTCGAGGATTCGGTCTACGTCGATCCGGTCCGGACCGGGCGGGGGGCGGGCCGGGTTCTCCTGGCCGGCCTGATCGCGGCGGCGCGCGAACGCGGCTATCGCGAAATCATCGCCGTGATCGGCGATAGCGCTAACACGGGTTCCATAGGTCTGCATCAGGCGCTCGGCTTCGCGCCCGTGGGGGTGTTGCGCAATGTCGGCTTCAAGAAGGGGCGCTGGCTGGACAGCGTGCTGATGCAGCTCTCACTGCCCGCCTGACCATCCCGCCCGCCTGGCTTTCCCATCGGATCGGCGATGCCGGCCTTCGGGCAAAAAAAAGGGGCCGCGTCGAAACGCGGCCCAAGTTTAGGGAGGAAACGCCCAGGAAGGGCAGCGACACCGGCAAGCCGATGCCGCGATGCACAATATGACATTGCGGCGCGGAAAAGCCAAGCCCCGTTCTTGAAAAAATTGTCCATAGCGCGCCAAACCGCTGACAAACAACAATCTTTCAAATTAGAGCGATGTCTCGAAATTTATCGCCTGAAATAGAGGCTTCGGAGAAGGCTTCCTGATCAGGTGGGACTCGGTTCCGATCCGGTGACGCTTGCCCCCGTTTTCGTGGTCGCGAATCGGCCTTAGGCGGCGGTGATCACGACCACGCGATCCCGGGCGAGCGTGATGGTCGCCGGCAGGCGGGCGACGATATCGCCGTCCCCCTGCACGGGATCGCCCGCCGGCCCGTCGATGGTCAGGCGCCGGAACGGACGCTGATCGATGGAAGCGAGGCGCGGCACCCGGTCGAGGCCGAGGGCGACGCCATATTTGACCGCGGCCAGCCGCCCGCCATGGCGAAACACGCAGGCATCCAGGCGGTCCGCGCCAAGGTCGGCCTCGGGCGCGCAGACGAAGGGGCCGCCGTAGTGCCGCCCGTTGGCGAGGATGGCCGAGGCGGCGGCCACGGGGGCGCCATCGTCGAAGGCGAGGGTGTAGGGCGTGAAGTGGAAGCGGGCGAGCTGAAGAAACATCTCGGCCACATAGGCAAGCTTGCCGAGGCGCCGTTTCCAGCGTGGCGAGACTCCGGCGACGACATGGGCATCGTAACCGACTCCCGCCATCATGACGAAATGCCGCCGGCCCAGCACCGATTCGACGAGGCCGAGGCGGATCTCCCGTCGCCGCCCGGCCGCGACCGTCGCCGCGATGCCCAGGGGATCGCGCGCCAACCCGAGTTCCAGTGCCAGCACATTGGCGGTGCCGAGCGGAATGACCGCCAGCGGCAGGGCGTGTCCGGCTAGCCCGTTCACAGCCTCGTTGATGGTGCCGTCGCCCCCCGCGACGACGAGGGCGAAGGGTGCGTCCGCCCGTTCCGCGACCATCCGCGCAAGGCGCGTGGCATCGCCCGGTCCCCGGGTCTCCAGCAACTCCAGCCTGAAACCGATATCGCGCAGGGCGGCAAGGGTGGCCATGAACAGTCGTTTCCGCCGCTGACCCGCCGCCGGATTGTAGACGACGACGAGTTTCTGGCCGGCGGCCGATACATGAAAAGTCATGATGCTGTCACAATATTCATGGGATTGTCATTTATTGAGTATTGCCGGACACACTGGCGCTGTTTCTCATCGTTACATTCTATGCAGGCTAAATATTGTGGTATCAACACTGAAACTATTCGATTTACTTCCCTTTTGTGACGGGAGGGTGGCGTTTTGTTGACTTGGATGCTGCCGGCGTTCGCGCGTCGCCACGAACCGGAGGCGGGGGCGATGCTGGCATCGGTCGAGACACCGCCGGCGCGGCTTGGCGACGATCGCGGCGAAGACGATGGCGACGGCGGCGAGGTCG
>JAQVKV010000453.1 GCA_028694545.1 Zavarzinia sp.
CAGCTCGGTCTCCATGGCGAGCGATCGAAAGGGTTACGGCGTGCCGCCGCCCGGCGTCTTCGTCATTCCCGAGCCGAATGCCTATCGGCCCTATATCAAGGCGGCCAGCGAGGAAGAAGAGGCGCTTGCCAATCTCGACCTCGCCCTCAAGATGTTCGACATGCAGTCGACCGGCAGGGGAGCGGCCATCATCGTCGAGCCGGTGATCAGCGCCGGCGGCGTTCTGGTCCCGCCCCGGGCCTTCATGCAGGCCCTGCGCCGAGCCGCCGACGAGCGCGGCATGCTGCTGATCTTCGACGAGGCCCAAACCGCCTTCGGCCGGATCGGCACCCGGACGGGGGCCGAATATTTCGGCGTGGTGCCCGACATCATCACCATGTCGAAGACGCTGGGCGGCGGGCTTCCCCTCGCCGCCGTCGCGACCACGGCCGAGATCGAAGAGACGCTCCACGCCCGGAAGTTCACCAATTACACAAGCCACGTCTCGGACCCGCTGCTGGGCGAGGTCGGCCTGGCCGTGCTCGGCGTCATCCGCGACGAGAATTTGATCGCCCGCGCCAACGACATCGGCGCCTATCTCCGCTCCGGGCTCGAGGCCCTCCAGGCCAGATACGAGGTGATCGGCGACGTCCGGGGGCTCGGCCTCCTGCTCGGCGTGGAACTGGTCACGGATCGCAACCTTCGACGACCCGCCCATGCACTGGGGGCCTTGACGACCCGGAAATGCTTCGAAAAGGGCCTCAGCATGAATATCCGCCGGCGCCCCGAGCGCGGTTCGGTCTGGCGGATCGCGCCCCCCCTGACCGTGAGCAAGGATGAGATCGACCGCGCCATCGCCATCCTCGACGACGCCCTTCGCGAAAGTCTCGACGAGATCGCCGCCGGCAAGGCGTGACCTGGCCCCTGCTTCATCCAGCCGAAAGCAGCGAACCGTGGTCAGAGTTACGCATGGTGAAAATTGAAGCAGTGGGAGGGACCGCTCCCTCCCACGGCTTGCGCAGGCTGGAGGCGTAGGCCGCCGGCATCTCGTAACCGGGCGAGGAATGACACCGCCCGGCTTCGTGGTCATCGCCACAGTCGGCAACGATCTAGCGGGGGCGACGGAGCAAGGTCTCGTCCAGGAACTCGTTCCGGATCCAGCTTTCTTTCAGCGTTCGTGGCTGCATCAACTCCGAGGCCTCAAGCCCGTCGGCGATCGACTGGGCCCCACCGGGATGGCTGTTGGCGCTCGGGAATACCGCCAATCACCGTGACGCGGCCCTGGAACCACCGAATTTCGCCCGCCCGGCCCGCCGCGATCCGAGGGCGGGACGACTCCGGTGGAAGGCCGGAGTCGCCGTCACGGCCCGCAATCATTGTAGCGTCTTCGGCGTATCGCTGCCGTCGGGCCGGTGATGCCGTTCGCCCTGGCTTACTCCAGCCCGGCCCAGGTCTCGCCGAAATCCTGAAGGAGGTGGAAGCTCCGTCCCGGGGACCAGCGAAGCATCAGGTCACTAAAGAAGCTCAAGGGGGCCATCGCGTAGTGAATGCGCCGGTTCCGGCTTTTCCATTTGGCCATGGCGCGGTTCAGATACGCCTGAGGTTCCACGCCGGCGATCAGGGCCTCGGCCGCGGCATAACTGGCCAGGGCCGCGCGCAACATGCCGTCGCCACAGATGATCGGTGAGCCGTTATTGGCCAGGGCATTGAGATCGAGGAAACCGGGCGTAAGGTCGTTGATCGGACGCCAGTCCGAACACGGGATCAGAGCGGTCCCCAGGGTTTCGGCCGGATCGACGGCATCAAGGCCCATGGCCTTGGCCGCGCCGAAGAGGTTCTCCTTCATGATCTCGATTTCGGCATTCTTGTGCAGGGCGCCGCCACCCTTCACAATCCGGTAGAAGATCCCGTAGTAGCGGGCCGTCGGGGAAAGCGGATCCCGCAACGGGTAAAAGACCGATCCATCCATGCTGCCGGCGCGGCGCCGGGCCAGGGCGATGCTGGTGTTGGCCTGGAGTACGCCTTTCGCCACCCTGTGCGGGTCCGAGAACGGCAATTGGGCGGCGGCGACAAAGCGCGCCGGCGCCGACGGCATGGGCCCGGCGCCGGGAAGAGGCATGGGCTCGGCCTTGATCACGAAGGGGCGTTTGCCCGGGGCGAGATCGGCACAGTCCCCCAACGATAGCGGCTTGGCATCGCTCCAGGTGATCGCCAGGGATTGCGAGAAGTCGTGAAGAACGCCGGCCAGATGCGAATTCCGCACGCCATAGGCAAGCGCACGGCCGTTGTGATCCCATCGGCTCATCCATTCGCCGGTCGGTCCGATCTCGTAACTGCCATCCTTGGCGCGCGAGACGCGGGCGGCGATCTGGCGGTTGCTGCGCGCCTCCGCTTCGCGGCCGTCGTACAGGCGCTCCAGGATGCTCTGCCGCGGCACGCCGAGACAGGCCGCGAAATAATCGAGCGAGCGGGCGCGCAGGGTAAGACCGCCGATCAGCCGGCGATTCTGTTCGGGAGGTTTTCCCGCGATCACGACCCTTCCTTCGAAAGCCGGGCTTCTGGCCAGGCGGGCCGCGACGCTGAGGGCACCGATCCCGCCGCCGAGGACCACCACCGAGTCATATTGCGGCTTCACATGCGCTGGCGTTTCGTTGCCGTCGGCGCCCAGCCATTCCGGCAGCACCGCGTCCCGTCCCGCGACAGGCGGCGTCTGGCGGAATTCCTGCTCGGCCGGTACAGGCCGGACCTTCAGGGCGCGTTCCTTAATTGCCGGCATAGTTCGGCTCCTCGCGAACGAGAGTGGGGCTGCGCCGGGCCAGGAGCGCCGCCCTGGTGAATTCGTCGACCTGCGCATTCATGAAACAGGTAAGAGGCTTCAGCGAAAGCCGAGGTGCTAGCCCGCGCGCCATCCGCTGGATCTGTGCCCCGAACCAGGCCTGCTGCCCGAGAAGCTGCAGCGGCCAGAGCGCTTTCGGCCCGACAGCCTTCAGCGTCCGCTCGAAGCGATCGGCCTCGTCGACGTCGGCCCGGATCAGCTTGCCCGCGACATCCGGGTCGGAGCACATCGGACGCCCCAGGCCGATGACGTCGGTCGCGCCGGTCTGAATGGCGGCCGCCATTACGGAACGGGAGCGGAAGCCCCCCGTCACCATCACGGGCATCCTGGCGATGGCGCGCACCTGTTCGGCGTATTCAAGGAAATAGGCCTCACGCTTGGCAGTGCTGGAATTCGTGACGGCGGTTTCCTGTGCGCCCTGCATGCCGAACAACTGGGGCTGTTCGTACGAACCGCCCGAAATCTCGAGCAGATCGAGCCCTTCCTCGTTGATCATCTCGACGAGGCGCAGACAGTCGTCGAAGGCGAATCCGCCGCGCTGGAAGTCCGCGGAATTCAGCTTGATCGCGACGGGGAAGCGGGGCCCCACGCGGCGGCGAACCGCGCGGATCGTCTCCAGCAACATGCGT
>JAQVKV010000454.1 GCA_028694545.1 Zavarzinia sp.
CGAGACGGAGACGACCGCGTTCCGGCCGGAGCAGGCGGATCGGGGCGTTGCGTTCATCGAGCAGGCGGCGCAGCAGGATCAGGCGGGTTTCCAGATTGTCCTTCACGTCGGGCAGGCGGAGTTCGGGAGCCAGGCGGATTTCCCGGTTGGCGAAATCGCGCCGCCCCTCCGTGAGATAGGCTCGCAGGAAGTGGTGCAGCAGGCGCCCCGGTACCCCCCGGATCAGATAGTCGTCATCGATGAAGACGCTGTCGTCATAGGGGAAATAGCGGATCCGGATCGAGGGCCCCGCCGTGGCGGGGGGCGCGGCTTGCGGCGCGGCGGCCTCGCCGCCCGCCAGCTCGTCGAGCGCCAGGCAGGCGGCGAGCTGTGCCCCGATCAGGACGAAGGCATCCTCGTCCTCGCGCGAGAAGGCGAAGCGCCCGGGTGACTCTCCGAACAGCACGCCGACAAACTGGCCCCGGCTGACCAGAGGCACCGCGATCTGGCTCATGGGCAGCTCAAGCCCGGGGTAGGGAATGGCATGACCCGGTGCCGCCGTTTCGTCGCGGACGGCGGCGGCATAGCGCCGTCCGCGGCTCATATCGCTGAGGCGCAGGGGCCGGCGGTTCGCCGCGACGATGCCGATCACACCGTCCCCCACCATGACTTCGGAACCGATGCCCCGCGTATCGTAGCCATGGCTGGCAAGGATCGTCAGGCGTTGCCCGCCCGCGTCCGGGATCAGGATCATCAGGTGGCGGAATCCCAGACTCGCGGCCATGCCCTCGAACGCGAGGTCGATCGCGTGGTCGGCATCGCTTTGCCCCGCCATGGCGATGGTAAGGCGCGCCGCCGCGGCGAGGCGGCCAGCGGCCTCCGGCGGCGGGGGCGCGTCTGCATCGAGGGTGGCGTCGATGCCGGGCACCGCCTCGAAATGGAGCACGCGATAGAGGTCGGCGCTACGCAGCGACATCATCCCGGCCATGCCCTGCTGAGCAGACATGGCGTTCAGGTGGTCCGACATGCGCTCGAACAGCTCGCCCGTCGCGAATGAATCCTCGAATGCGATGTCGAGGACATATTGGGCGCCGGTCCGCCCATCGACCACGATCAGCGAGGCGGTGCCCCGGCTGCGCACATTCGCCGCCGTCTTGGTGAAATACTGGTTCGACAGGGCGACGTGCTCGTCGTCAACGTAGTGAACCTGCGACAGGTAGGAGATGTTCGGCATGCCGCCATCGTCCACCGTGGCGATGATCGAGGGGATGACCCCCTCGAAACAGGCGGCGAGATCGCGCAGGCGCGGCGCCATCGTCACCCCTCCAGCCTTGCCCCGGCGCGGGGGCCGGGGGTCTGGAGAAAGACGTCGGTCGGGCGGTAGCGCAGGCGCTGCAGGCCGATGTCGGTCAGCCAGAAGGAAATCTGGCCTCGCGTCACCCCGAGGTCGGAAAGCACGGGGAAAATGCGGCCGTGATAGGCCCTCGTCAGCGCGCGGTCGTCCTCGTCCGCCGGGGTGACCGCCTCGATCACGCCCTTCACCTGATAGGTGCGATAATCGTCGGGTTTCACGAAGGTGATGGCCAGGGGCGCACCTTCATGCAGATTGTCGATCAGGCGAGGCCATTGGGCGCGCGAGACCATCGTGTCGAAGAGGGGGCCGTCGCCCACGCGGCGCGTGCCGAGGCCACGGCCGATAGCCGGATGATGGCGTTCGTCACGCGACGCCAGAATGGTCATCACCGCGCCTTCGACGAAGTCGGCGATCTCGCTGTCGACCAAGGAACCCCCCGTCACGGCCTTGCCGGCGCGAATTCTAGCGATAGGCGAGATTTAGGAAAAGCGAACAGTCCTTAGGAACCATTTAGGAAGAAGGCCGCGCCGGCCCGGCCTATCTGATGGGGCATCCAAGACCAAGGAGGTTCCAATGGAAAAGCATCACGATACCGATCTCGCCGGCCGCTACGACATCTATGGCCCGATCCACAAGGGTCTGCGCCTCGGCCTTGCCCGGCTGCTCACGCGGCTCGGCGCCACCGACTTCGCCGATCCCGCTACCGTCACCGCGCTGCTCGGCGATCTGCGCGCCCATCTGGCCCTGGGGCGCGCCCATCTTACCCATGAGGAAGAGCATATCCACCGGGCGCTCGACACCCGCGCGGCGGGCGCCTGCGCCCGGCTCGAGGAGCAGCACGGCCATCACAAGCTGCGTTTCGCCGAACTCGACGGCCTGATCCGGGTGGTCGAGGCAAGCGCGATGGCCGAAAGGGCGGCGGCGGGCCACGATCTCTATCTCGCGTTCTCGGCCTTTGTCGCGGAAGACCTCGCCCATATGCACGAGGAAGAAACGGCGACCCGGGCGCAGCTTTGCGCCGCCTTCACCGACGCCGAACTGCAGGGCATCGAATTCGGCATCATCTCGAGCCTGACGCCGGACGAGAACATCGCCTACATGCGCCTGATGCTGCCGGCCATGACGCCGGTGGAGCGTCTCGGCCTGCTGTCAGGCATGAAGGCGGGGGCGCCGGCCGAAGCCTTTGCCGCGGTCATCGAACTGGCGGCGAAGCCCACACTGCCCGCCAACGATTTCGCCAATCTGGCGGCCGGTCTCGGCATCGCCGCGTAACCGGGAGAAGCCATCCGGTTCTCGTCCCGCACCGGTTGGACTGCGTCCCGATCCATCCGGATCGGGGCCGGTTCCCGTCGCCTTGGCGGTGGCCACACGGCTAATTTGACAGGGTCGAGTAGTAAATTGGTCCGTCACGTTGCCGAGACAATTATCAGAAGCCGGCGGGAGCGCCGGCGCAGTACAGCGCATGCAAGGGCGCACCCGCCGGGGCCGGGGATCGACCGATCACCTCGAGCGCCTGCTGCGCGCCATGGCTCGGCTGCACCGGGTGCGCGACGTTGACGGTCTTTACCGCGCGACCCTTACCGCCGCGCGCGAACTGGTGCCATGCGATGGTGCCGCCCTGTTCCTGCGCGAGGGACCCTATTCCCGCTGCGCCTGGGAAGATACGGCGACCCCGGTATGGCGGGATCATGATCGGCCGCTGGAGGCCTGCATCGCCGGCCGCGTGATGGTGGACGGGCGCGCCTTCGCGGCGGAAGACGTGACGGCGGGTACGGTCCTGCCGCGTGGCGTCCACCTTCAAGAGGCGATCCGGGGCCTTGCCGTCGTCCCGGTCGGCGAGGTGGAGGTGGTTGCCGCCATCGCCTTGTTCTGGCGCGACCCCCGGCCCACCTGTGGGGACGATCTGCGCCTGCTCGATGTCCTTGGCGATACGGTCGGCGCCGCGATCGAGAACCTGCGGCGTTATCAGGATATCGAACGCGTGACCCACCAGATGGCGGTCGCGCGCGACGCGGCGGAAGATCGACTGAACGATGTGGCGGGCAGGGAGGGCATGACGGGGCTGCTCAACCGTGCCGGTTTCTACGAGGCGGCGCGCAAAGATCGGG
>JAQVKV010000455.1 GCA_028694545.1 Zavarzinia sp.
CCGGTCACCAGGTTGGTCGAGGTGTCGACGATGACGGCGCAGCCCTGCGGTCCGCCGGGGTTCAGGATGTCGCCGATCTCGGCCGTCGTCTCCTCGATCACGCCGTCGAAGGGCGCGTTCATTTCCGTGTTGCGCAGGTCGAGCTGCATGCGCGTGACCTTGGCCTTCGCGGCGTCCAGCTGGGCGCGGGCCTCGGCGAGGCGATTGGCGGTGCCATAGCCCGCGCCCTGCAGCTTGGCGGCGGCGTTGTATTCGATCTCGCGCTGTCGCAATTCCGCTTCCGCTTCGGTCAGGGCGGCCTGGCGGTCGCGCACGGACAGGCGGCAGATCACGTCGCCTTCGGCGACATGGGCGCCGCGCTGGACCAGGATTTCGTCCACCGCGCCCGAGATTTCGGCGCGGATCTCGACACTGCGCAGCGCTTCCGTCCGGCCGCGCAGCACGACCGTGCCGACATAGGTGCTGGCGGAGGAAGCCCGCACGCGCACGCGGGGCAGGGGCGCATCTTCCTGCTCGGCGGCGGCTCCCGCCGTCACCGGCTTGCCGCTTTCTTCCGTTTCCGAAAGGGCGCCCGAGGCGATCCACAGCGCCATGGCGACGGTCATGCCGCCGGCGACGAGATAGGATTTACGCATGTTTCACTCCCGGTACGGCACGGGCCTCTACGGCCGTTTCTTGTTGAGGAGGCACGGCGGCGGCTTCCAGCAGGGCGCGCCGGCTCTCCATGAAGGCGAGGGCGGCGTTGAGTTGGGCGCGGCCGAGGCCGATGGCGAATTGCAGGTTGGTCATCTCGCTGCTCGGGTCGCATTCCGCCTCGTCCAGGCGGACCAGTGCCGCGCGATACTCCGCGATCTGCTGGTCGACATAGGCGACGATGACGTCGCGCGGCAACAGGTGGGCGAAGATCGTCGCGATGGCGAATTCCGATCGGACCCGGTCCGGCTGGATGCCGCGCGACAATTCGGCGACGAAATGCGCCCGGCCCTTGGGGGTCAGCGAATAGACCTTCTTGTCCGGCCGCCCGTGCTGCTCCTGTTCGCGGCAGACCACGTGGCCTTCCTCGGCGAGGCGGGTGAGGGCGGGATAGATCGAGCCAAAGGAAGCGTCATAGACCCCGTTGAAAGTGCCGTCCTCGAACAGTTTCTTGATTTCGTAACCGCTGGCCTCCCCGAAGGTGAGAAGGCCGGCGCAGACGGTCTTGATGTCCATGCGGCGGACTCCGGCAAGGCACAGCTATATCAGATCGATATATGTCGGGCCGATATATGACGGTTTGTCGGCGATGAGTCAACGGAACCTGGGGAGGCCAATAGCGGGCAATTTTTGTGATATGCGGAATATGGTTGTGTGCCATGTTGAATTCGCATACCCAAAAAGGCCTTGGGCGCCTTATTCCCGGCCGATAAACGCGAGGTCCAGCCTTTTTACGTCCCAAATTTGATTTGAATGTGGGGCGAACGGCGCCTATCGTTTAGCTGCTCCCGAAAGCAAGGGTCGCTAGGGGTCGGTGTTGCCGGCGATAGGGTCATTGTGTCAGGGAAGCTTCCGCTAAAGCATTTGCGTCGCCGCGAACGGTCGACGCGCTCTCAAGGTCTGATCCAGTGCCGAACAACGTCAAAGCGCGTGTCAAGTGGTTCAACAGCATGAAGGGCTTCGGCTTCGTTGCCCCGCTCGACGGTTCCCCTGACGCTTTTCTTCATGTCTCCGTGCTCAGCTCTGCAGGTTATGGCGATCTTCCCGACGGCGCTGAACTGACCGTTGATATCGGCGAAGGTCCCCGCGGTCCCCAGGTGCAGCGCCTGATCGAGGTGGTCGGCGTCGAGCCCGGTTCGGCCCCGCCGCACCGCGCGCCCTTCGGTGACCGTGGCGGCTTCGGCGACCGTGGCGGCTTCGGCGGGCGCGATCGCGGTGGCTTCGGCGACCGTGGCGGCTTCGGCGGCGGCGATCGCGGCGGCTTCGGCGGCGGTGACCGCGGTGGCTTCCGCGAGCGTCCGAGCTTCGGCGGTGGCGACCGTGGCGGTTTCAGCCAGGCCCCGGTGGCGGCCCCGGCTTCCGATGCCGAGACGATCAGCGGCACGGTGAAGTGGTTCAAGCCGGAATCCGGCTTCGGCTTCATCGTCGCGGATGACGGCGGCAAGGACGTCTTCATCCACAAGAGCGTGCTGCGTCGCTGCGGCCTGATCGAGCTTCAGGCGCAGCAGCGCGTGAAGATGACGGTGCAGACCGCGCAGAAGGGTCGCGAAGCGACCTGGATCGCCACCATCTGATTTCCCGCAAGGGAAACGATCCAGCGAGACGATATCGGGAGCCGGACGGGAAACCGTCCGGCTCTCTTTGACATGTCCGCGGCCCGGGTGTCAGCGCCCCCGCAGGAACCGGCGCAGGCCGAGCCCAAGGCCGAGCAGAAGTGTCGGCAGCAGGGCGATACCGCTGATGGCCCCGGCCGCCGCCGCATTGCGCATGAAGACGGCGCCGCCGGTGTCCGCTTCGAGTCTGTCCCAGTCGTCGTCCGACTTCGGGGCAGGCAGGGGAATGGGGCCGAACAGGATATCGATGCCCGCCACCTGGGCCGGCACCAGATAGACAGTCGAGTAACTGGGCAGAACCGAGGCGCGCACCGGCAAGCGCGACCAACTCACATGTGGTGTCGCGAGCACCGCCACGGCCGCCGCCCAGGCGAGGGTCAGCAGGAAGAGGAACGCCAACAGGCGGCGCCGCAGGCGTCTGCGACGGGGATTCATTTGACCGCGGTCATGCCCGATCCCGGCGCGACCAGATCGCGGCCCGCGAGATCGGCCAGGGTGATGGCGCCATCCTGATCGGCGTCGAGAAAGGCGAAATGGGCGATGGCCGCCTTGTTCGCCTCGCGCCCGTCGACGAAACCGTCGTGGTTGCGGTCGAGCCGACGGAACTGGCCCCGCACCGCGTCCCCCGCCCCGGGGGCAAGACGCGCCTGCAGGCCCAGCACTTCGTCCAGGGAAAGCCTCGCGTCACCATTCGCGTCGGCCTGGGCGAACAGCCGGTCCAGGAATTGATCGGCTTCCGCGCTGTCGATGCGCCCGTCCGCGTTGCGATCGACCGCAACGAAGAGCAGCCTCAGGCCAAGCGGCACAGGGGCCTCGGCGGCCCGCGCGGGTAAAGCAGCGGCCAGGGCCAACGGGAGAAGGGCGATCATTCTCATGTCCCGACCTTCCGCCGGCCGTCCTTCGGGGTCAAGCCCGGCGCGCCTCATCTCGTGACCGCAGCCAAAGATAGAAGGCGAAGCCGACCGCTACCCCCGGCACGATGCCGAGCACAAGCGCAATCCAGCCGTGGCGGATGCCGGCGACACGGGCATCCCGGATGATCCAGACCGCCAGCACGGCCCAGCATGTCAGCACGTCGAGGGAATAGCCGGTCGAGAACGGATTGACGAAGCCCTGGCCGAAG
>JAQVKV010000456.1 GCA_028694545.1 Zavarzinia sp.
CGCCGCCGCTCCAATTCCGTTTCGTCAAAGCAAGTTTGGACGTTCTTCCATCTGGGTTCAGTCGGGTTTCACCGCGACGGCCGCGTGCGCGTCCCACGACAGGATGATGGCGCTGCCTTCCCCGGGTAGGGCCTCGGCCCGTTCCATCGGTTGATTGACGGTAAGGGCAAGGCCGCTTTCGGTGCGCAGCCCGATCTCGGCATGCGTGCCGAGGAAGATCGCCGTCTCCACCCGGGCGCTCAGGGCATTGTCGCCGCCGGGGTCGAGCCTGAGTTTCTGCGGACGAAGGGCGAGCAGGACAGCATCCCCCACCCGCGCCGGACGCCCGGCCGTCGCATGGCGGATCGGGCCGTCGGCGGTTTCGACCAGCACGGCGCCCGCATCCGCCTCGATCACCTTGCCCTCAATGAAATTGCTCTTGCCAAGGAAGTCGGCGACGAAGCGGGTTTCCGGCGCGTCATAGAGTTCGCGCGGTCCCCCCACCTGTTCGATCCGGCCAGCGCGCATGATCGCGATCCGGTCGGACATGGCGAGTGCCTCCTCCTGGTCGTGGGTGACGTTGACGAAGGTCCGGCCGAGGCGGCGGTGCAATTGGCGCAGTTCCAGCTGGAGATCGTGGCGGAGCTTCTTGTCGAGGGCGCCCATGGGTTCGTCCAGCAGCAGGACCTCGGGCGAGAAGACCAGGGCGCGGGCCAGCGCGACGCGCTGCTGCTGGCCGCCGGACAATTGCTTCGGGCTGCGCTTCGCCAGATGATCGAGCTGGACGAGGGCGAGCGCGTCCTCGACCTTCTTCGCGATCTCCGCACGAGGCAGGCTCCGGATCTTCAGGGGATAGGCGACATTGTCGGCGACGCTCATATGGGGAAACAGGGCATAGCCCTGGAACACCACGCCGAAATTCCGCTTCTCGGGGGCGAGCGCGGTGATCGATTTGCCGTCGACCAGAATGTCACCGTCACTCGGTTCGACGAAGCCGGCGAGCGCCATCAGAAGCGTGCTCTTGCCCGAGCCCGAGGGGCCGAGGAGGGTGAGGAATTCGCCTGGTGCTATGGTCAGGTCGACGTCGTCGAGGGCCTTGAAGGCGCCATAGTGCTTGGTCAGGCCGTAGAGCCGGATATTCGGGCCGGCGGCAGTGGTCATCGGGCGGCTCCGGAACGGGCGCGCAGTACGTCCCGCATCAGATAGAGGGCGGCGACAAGAAGGGTGATCGCGATCATCAGGGTTGAGACGGCGGCGACCGCCGGGTCCAGATTGTCCCTGATGTCGGACCAGATCTTGCGCGGCAGGGTGAAGACGCTGCGCGAGGAAACGAACAGGGTCACGATGATCTCGTCCCAGGAGATCATGAAGGCGAAGAGGCCGCCGGTCATGAGCCCCGCGCGGATGTTCGGCACGATGACGTCGATCACCACCCGGAAGGGCCCGGCGCCGAGGCTGCGGGCCGCCTGAACCACCCGGGGATCGAGGCCCTCGAGGGCGGCGGTCACGGTCATGAAGACGAAGGGCATGCCGAGAATGGCATGGGACAGGATCACGCCGACGACCGTGTCGAACAGCCCAAGCGTGACCCAGGCCCTGGACAGCGCGAGCGCGGTGACGATGGGCGGCACGATCATGGGCATAAGGGCGAGGACGCCGATGATGCGCGCGGCCCGCCCGCCGATCCGCCACAGGCCGATCGCGGCGGCGCCGCCGATCAGGGTCGCGACCGCCGTCGCGCCGACGCCGACGACCGCGCTGTCCCAGAGCGGGCCGAGCCAGGCGTCGCCCGTGAACACGGCCGCGTAATGGCGCAGGGAATATTCCCCGTCCGGCATGGAGACGAAACGCTCCGGCGTCAGGGAGATCGGCACCGAGACGAACATCGGGGCGAGCAGGAAGCCGACCACGATCCAGACCAGGGTCAGCACGAGGCGAAAGGCGGGGGAACGGCGCGCCGTCATCAGCCGAAGCCCTTCTTCAGGCCGACTGTCTTGCCCATGATGCCGATGAGGACGAGGGTCAGGACGAGAAGCACGACGGATTGCGCGGCGCCATAGCCCCAGCGCACGGTCTGCAGGATGGCGACACTGACCGATTCCGCCAGCATGACCACGCGCCCGCCCCCCAGGATCGCGGGCGTCACGTAGAAGCCCAGGCCGAAGACGAAGACGATCACCGTCGCGGCGAAGACGCCGGGCAGGGTGAGGGGCAGATAGACCCGGAAGAAGGTGGTGGTGGCGCCGGCGCCGAGGCTGCGCGAGGCGAAGAGCAGGCGCTGGTCGATGCCGCGCATGACCGCGAAGATGGGCAGCACGGCATAGGGGATCAGGTAATGCACCATGCCGATGATGACGCCGAGTTCGTTGCGCACCAGTTTCAGGGGCGCGTCCGTCAGGCCGGCGGCAATCAGCCAGTCGTTCACCGGCCCCTGGTCACGCAGCAGGACGAGCCAGGAGAAGGCCCTGACCAGCACGGAAATCCAGAGCGGGATGAGCACGGCGACCAGCAGCAGGCGCTGATGCAGCCCCTCGACATGGGCCATGGCATAGGCGACGCCATAGCCGAGCAGGATGGAGACGAGGGTGGTGATGGCGCACAGCTTCAGCGTGGTCGCGAAGACGCGTAAGGGGGCCGCGCTGGTCGCCAGCCGCTGGTAATTGCCAAGCCCCGGGGCGGGGTCGGTCACCGACAGCAGGAGAATATTGAAGAGAGGCAGCAGGAACAGGCCCACGGTGACCGCCAGCAGGGGCGCCACCAGCCACCAGTAGGGATCGAGACGCCCCCGCGCATTGCGCAGCGGCGTCTCGAAACGGGCCTTCGTCACGTCAGCCGGCAATCGCGTCGAGCCACGTGTTGAGTTCGTTGTCGTAATTTTCCGCGTACCATTGCTCGTTGCGGATGACGCCGACATCGAGGTGGGACGTGGGGTTGATGCGCTGCTGCTCCGGGGTCAGCAGGGGCAGGGCGGCCGGGTTGGCCGGGCCGTTGCCCAGCGCGTCGAGCAGCACGATCTGCTTCTTCGGATCCTGGGTGGAGGCGATGAACTTCTGCGCGGTCGCGAGGTTCTTGCCGCCCTTCGGAATGCACCAGCCGCCCGGGCTGACGATCTGCTGGTTCCAGGTCCAGGCGACGCGGCCCTTGGTGTCGCGCTCGAGGACGGAACAGCGAGTGTTCCAGATGTTGCCCATGACCACTTCCTCGTCGAGGAAGAGTTGCTGGCTGGAGGCGCCGCTGTCCCAGAGCACGAGATTGTCGCCGAGCGACTTCACCATGTCGACGACCAGTTTCATGTCGATCGGATAGACTTCCTCGGGCTTCTTGCCGGCGGCCAGCATGAAGATTTCCGGCATGCCCATGAACCATTTCCACAGGGTGCGCTTGCCCGGGAACTTCTTCAGGTCGAAGAAGTCGGCCCAGCTCGTCGGCGCTTCCGG
>JAQVKV010000457.1 GCA_028694545.1 Zavarzinia sp.
AAGACGGTGATGGCGGCGGCATCGTTGAACACAGCCTCGCCCTCGACCAGCAGGGAGAGGCGCCTTGGCGCGCCGAGGTCGCGGAAGATGGCGACCACCGCCGCCGGGTCCGTGGTCGAGATGATGGAGGCCAGCAGCAGGCAGGCAACCAGCCCGAAAGGCCCGGCATAGGACAGCGCGAAACCAACCAGCAGGGTCGCCGCCAGCACGGCGACGACGGCGAGCAGCAGCACGGGCACGAGGTCGTCGAACAATTCCCGCACGTCGATGCCGAGCGAGGCCTCGAACAGCAGGACGGGCAGGAACACCACCATGAAGACGACGGAATTCGACGTGAAATCGCGCCATTCCAGCAACATGTCGCCGACCGGCCCCGCGATCGCGGTCGAACCGGCGGCGGACGACAGCACGCCCACGGCGATGCCGACGGCGGCGAGCACGACACTGTAGGGCACGGACAGGCGCGCGGCGACCGAGGGCAGGATACTGATCACCGCCAGAAGTCCGGCGATGGCGAAGACGGTGCCGACGATCGTGCTCATGTTTTCCGCGCTGACTCCCTGCAAGCGCGATGAGATTAGTGCATGCGCCCGAGCGGTGTCATCGCACCGATTCACCCGCCACGGGCGGACGATGGGCCCGCAGGAAGGCGTCGACGGCCGCGTCCGCCAGCCGGGCAACGTCGGCGGCGTCCGGCGTATCGGCAAGGCCGAGCAGGCGGCGGATGTGCAGGTCGCCCCGGATCATGCCGAAGAACAGTTCGGCCGCGATGCGCGGGTCGTCGAGCACAAGGGCCCCACGGGCCTTCGCCCGGTCGAGGAAGGCGGTCAGGGCATTGACCACGCGGGCCGGACCGGCGCGGTAGAAACGCGCGGCGATGTCGGGCCGGCGCCCGGCTTCCGCCATGACAACGCGCATGGTCTTCAAGGACTGCGGGCTGGTCAGCACATCGAGGAATTCATGAGCAACGAGCGACAGCGCCGCCTCGACGTTCATGCCGTCGAGGTCGGCATGCATGAGAGTTGCGAAACGTTCGGCCGACCCGCGTGCCACCATGGCCTCGAACAGGTCCTCCTTCGAGGCGAAATGGGCATAGACCGTCGCCTTGGAGACCCCGGCCTCCCGCGCCACCGCGTCCATCGAGGTGCCGGCGAAGCCCCGGTCCATGAACAGGGCCGCCGCCGCGGCCAGGACCTGCTCGTGCTTGGTCGCCGGGACGGCCGCCACCGTCTCCGCCGCCATCATCTTTGCGCCCGACTTGATCAGGACCTCGCTCCTTATCCGTTGCCGTCCGCCGAGGATCCGTTCATCCCGGCCAACCGTCAATTTCCATGCCCGGCCTGCCATGCGGCTGCTGCATGGCAGCAAAGGATGGCAAGGCGGCGATAGAATGTTATATATCACTGAACTGAACGGTTCAGTACAGTTCTGTCACAGAAAGAGAGATGCCGATGAAGCCGCAAGTGAAATACGGGCTGATGGGGGTGTTCGCGCTCTTCGCCCTCGGCTTTGCCGGCTGGCTCTACCTCACCCGTCACCTCGTTTCGACCGACGACGCCTATGTCCATGCCGACATTGCGCCGATCAGCACCCGGGTGCAGGGTCTGGTGGCCCAGGTCGCGGTGACCGACAACCAGATGGTGCGCGCCGGCGACGTGCTGCTGCGTATCGACGATTCGACCTATCGCGCCACGGTGGAAGCGGCGCGGGCCTCGGTCGATTCGGCCGCCGCCGACGTCGACACCCTGTCGCGCCAGATCGAGCAGCAGGCGCTGCGCATCACCGTCGCCGAGGCCGACGAGGCGAGCGCGCGGGCGGAAGCCGAGCGCACCACCCTCGACCTTGCGCGCATGAGCAAGCTCGCCACCAGCGACTACGCCTCGCGCCAGAAGCTCGACACGGCGAAGGCGGACGATGCCAAGGCCCAGGCGGCCCTTGCCCGCGCGACCGCGAATATCGGCGTCGCCAAGGCCGACCGCTCCATCCTCGAGGCGAAGCTGGTCGAGGCCCGCGCCGCACTCGAGCGGGCCCGCGCCCAGTTGGCCCTGGCCGAGGAAGACCTGAAGGACACGGTGATCCGTGCGCCCGTCGCCGGCGTCGTCGGCAACCGGGGCGTGGTTGCCGGCCAATATGCCCGGCCGGGGGCGATCCTGCTGTCGGTCGTGCCGGTGCAGGACCTCTGGATTGAGGCCAATTTCAAGGAAACCCAGCTTGCCGCCATGGGCCCGGGCCAGCCGGTCGACATCTCGATCGACGCCCTGCCCGGCGTCACCCTGCACGGCACGGTCGAGAGCCTCAGCCCCGCCTCCGGCGCCCTGTTCAGCCTGCTCCCGCCCGAGAACGCCAGCGGCAATTTCACCAAGGTCGTCCAGCGCGTCCCCGTGAAGATCCGCCTCGACGCCGGCGAGAACCCGTCGCGCCTGGTGCCCGGCCTCTCGGTCGTCGTCACGGTCGACACTTCGGTCGAACCCGCCGCACTTGCCTATGTGCCGGCGCCGGCGAAGCTCGCCCAGGGCGAGTAATTCCGCCGCCCCGACCGAAAGAAACGCATTCCCATGGCCGTCGCCGACACCTCCACCCCCCGGGAGGTCGTACCCCCCACGGCGACGGCCGCCCAGCCCTCAGCCGACCCAAAGCCCGAGAAGCGTCATCTCATCGGCTTCTTCATCATGGTCGTCGGCATGTTCATGGCGATCCTGGACATCCAGATCGTCGCCTCGTCCCTGTCCGAGATCCAGGCCGGTCTCGGCGCCGCGCCGGACGAGATCGGCTGGGTGCAGTCGTCCTACCTGATCGCCGAAGTCATCATCATCCCGCTCTCCGGCTGGCTCAGCCAGGTGATGTCGACGCGCTGGCTCTTCGTCGTCTCCTGCGGTGGCTTTACGCTCGCCAGCTTCGCCTGCGCCTTCTCGTGGTCGATCGAATCCATGATCGCCTTCCGGGTGCTGCAGGGTTTCCTCGGCGGGGCGATGATCCCGACCGTCTTCGCCACGTCCTATGCGGTTCTCGGGCGCGACAACCCGCGCGCCTCGATCCTGATGGGCCTGATCGCCACCATGGGGCCGACGCTGGGGCCGACGCTGGGCGGCTGGATCACCTCGGCCCTGTCGTGGCACTGGCTGTTCCTGCTCAATATCGGGCCCGGCATCATCGTGACGCTGGGCACCGCGACCCTGATGGACATCGACAAGCCGAACCTGAAACTGCTGCGCGGCTTCGATCTGGCCGGCATCACCGCCGTCGCCATCTTCCTCGGCTCGCTGCAATATGTGCTCGAGGAAGGCGCGAAGAACGACTGGTTCCAGTCCGAGGAGATTGTCATTTTCTCCCTGACGGCGGTCGTCGGCGGCATCTGGTTCTTCTGGCGCGCCTTCACCTTCGCCCGGCCGGTGATCGATCTCCGCG
>JAQVKV010000458.1 GCA_028694545.1 Zavarzinia sp.
GCATGATCGGAAACCCGAAGGCTGATCACGAGGCGCGCCGATGACGTGCTCGTGAAATGCGCCCGGGGCAATCGGGCGCGCCAATAGAATCTGTTGCCGCGACGCTCCAGATTCTCGACTCGATGCCGTCCCGCCATTGCTCCTGAACCCTCGTCGGACGGCCGCGGCCATGCTCTTGGGCACGGCTTTGGGCCATAGGTTTGGGCCACAATGCGATCCGAAGCGGGGAATGGATCCCCAGCCAGCCTCGGGCACTCAGGAATTTCAAGGGCTTGCGCGATCGATCAACGCGATTGGCTGGGGGACCTGGATTCGAACCAGAGCTACCGGAGTCAGAGTCCGGGGTTCTACCGCTAAACTATCCCCCAGCGGGATCGTCGCGACGAGGGCGGCGTTATAGTATCGGGAATCGCCGCTGTCAATCGCTCTGGGAGCCGCGAAACAGGTTTGACATTTGGGCCCGGCTGGCTATAGTCCGCGACCTACGCCGGGGCGGCCTCGTCCCGGCTCGTCATTTTTGAAGGTTCCTACCCGCTCGGTGCGGGACGCGAAAAGCGGAAGAGCTGGCGGCTACGGAAACATGAGCAAGCGCGTTCAAGCGAAGTACAAGATCAACCGTCGTCTGGGCGAAAACCTCTGGGGTCGCCCCAAGAGTCCGGTCAACAAGCGCGAATACGGCCCGGGCCAGCACGGCCAGCGCCGTAAGGGCAAGGTCTCGGACTTCGGTACGCAGATGGCCGCCAAGCAGAAGCTGAAGGGCTACTACGGCAACATCACGGAGCGTCAGTTCCGTAATCTCTATGCCGAAGCCGTGCGCCGCAAGGGCGACACCGGCGAGAACCTGATCGGCCTTCTCGAGCAACGTCTGGACGCCATCGTCTATCGCCTGAAGTTCGTGCCGACCGTCTTCGCCGCCCGCCAGCTGGTGAACCACGGCCACGTGAAGGTGAACGGCCGTCGCGTCAACATTCCGTCGTACCAGGTCAAGCTGGGCGACGTGATCGAGCTGACCGCGCGCGCCAAGGAAATGGCCCTCGTGATGGAAGCCCAGGCTTCGTCCGAGCGCGAAGTTCCGGACTATGTCTCCTTCGACGGTCACAAGGGCACCTATATCCGCGTCCCCACCCTGTCGGACGTGCCTTATCCGGTGCAGATGGAACCGAACCTGGTGGTCGAGTTCTACTCGCGCTGATCGGTCCTTTTCGGACAAGAATTGGGGGCGGCAGCAATGCCGCCCCTTTTTCTTTGTCCGCTCCCGTCCCGGGGACGGTGCCCAAGCGGGGAGATTGACGGGCTGAACGGGCGCTGGCGCAGCGATGTCGTCGCACGCGACGGCACGGCCATGGTGATCCCCTCCGCCCGTCACCGGGGAACGGGGTGCCGAGACACGCACCTGTGCGCCGCTGGGATGGCCCTGATCGGGGCCAGCGACACCGGCAGCACCTCGCGGGGCGGGCGGTGCCAGCCCTTCCCGATCCTGGCGGGATTGCTCGGCGGCGCGGCAGCCATGTCCGTCGCCGGATTCGGTGCCGGCCAGGCTCCTGCCCGGCACCGACGAATAGTGCGGCCTTACATGGCGCCGCAGTCGTTGCCGATGAGCTCGTCCGCGACCTGCTTCTGTTCGGGCGAGAGCGCGTCGTAGAGCGCCACCGTCGCTTCCCGTGTCGCCTTCAGGGCGTCGATCATGGCTTCCATCGCGGCGATGCGCACATCCATGCGTTCGATCGCATTGCCGTTCTGCATGGCATCCAGCATGCCCGCGTGATTGCCCTGCATGGTCGCGATTCGGTTGCGAATGGCTTCCTCATAGGCGGACCAGACCTTCGCCTGACCTTCCGTGATTTCAAGCTGGCCCTTCAGATAGGTGAGCCGGGCGTCCACCATCACGCCCATGCCACCGCCACGGCGCCCCATACCGGGCCCGCCCCCC
The DNA here is from genome assembly GCA_028694545.1 of Zavarzinia sp. Classification (GTDB taxonomy): domain Bacteria; phylum Pseudomonadota; class Alphaproteobacteria; order Zavarziniales; family Zavarziniaceae; genus Zavarzinia. The sequence goes on from JAQVKV010000458.1 coordinate 1,931, forward strand.
ATGCCGGGGCCGCCGCCCATGCCGGGCCCCCACATGCCTTGGCCGCCACCGGCCCCCATGCCGCCCATCATGCCCATGGTCGGGCAAGAGCCGCCGATCATGCCCTGGCCCTGACCCCGGCCACCACCCATCTGGGCAAAGGCGGGGGTGGAGATGACGAGGCCGACGGCGAGAGCGGCACCAAGGCCGCGCGAAATCCGGTTCATTTCAAGTCTCCTGACATTCGCCCCTTGCCCACCACAGTGGAGGCCGGGAGCGAGCGGAACATTGACCATGATCAATGATCGGAGGTTTGGATCACCCGCCGGTCTTGCCCAGAATCTCGGTCGTATCCTGTCCAAGCTTCGGCGCCGGCCTCTCCAGCACGAGCGGACTGCGGGAAAAACGGATCGGGGTGCGCACGCCCGGCAGGGTCACCCCATCGAAATCGAAGGAAAGCTGCATCCCCCGCTGCTTCACCTGCGGGTCGGCGAAGACCTGAGCCACCGTATTGATCGGTCCGGCCGGCACCCCCGCCGCCTCGAAGCGGGCCAGCAGCTCGTCCCGTGGCAGTTCCGCGAGACGGACGGCGATCGCGGGGATCAGGTCGGCGCGATGCTCGACCCGGCCGGCATTGGTGGCGAAGCGGGGATCCGATTCGAGGTCCGGCCGGTCGATCGCCGCCATCGCCTTGCGAAACTGGCCGTCGTTGCCGACCGCGAGAATCAGATGGCCATCGGCGCAGGCGAAGGACTGATAAGGCACGATACTGGGGTGCGCGTTGCCGTGCCGGCGCGGCGCCTTGCCGGTGACCAGATAGGACAGGGCGTGATTGCTGAGAATCGCTACCTGGGTGTCGAGCAGGGCCATGTCGATATGCTGGCCAAGCCCGGAACGTTCGCGCTCGGCCAGCGCCGCCTGGATCGCGACAACCGAATAGACCCCGGTGAAGAGATCGACGAGAGCAACGCCCACCCGCTGGGGCTCCCCTTCGGCCTCGCCGGTCAGGTCCATGATGCCGCCGAGCCCCTGGACCATGAGGTCGTAGCCCGCGCGCCGGGCATAGGGCCCCGTCTGACCGAAGCCGGTGATCGAGCAATAGACGAGGCGCGGGTTGATCGCCGACAAAGTCTCGTAGTCGAGCCCGTATCGAGCCAGCCCGCCGACCTTGAAATTCTCGATCAGAACGTCCGCGTCCCGGACAAGATCCCGCACCGCCGCCTGCCCTTCCGGCGTCGCGATGTCGACCGCGACGGAGCGCTTGCCCCTGTTGCAGGCATGGTAATAGGCCGCGCCCAGTGTCTCACCGCCAGCCCCTTCGACGAAGGGAGGCCCCCAGCTTCGCGTGTCATCCCCCGCACCCGGCTTTTCGATCTTGCTCACCTCGGCGCCAAGATCGGACAGGGTCTGGCCGGCCCAGGGACCGGCCAGGATACGGGCAAGCTCGATGACCCGAAGGCCCTTCAGCGGCGCCTCGGCCATGATCAGAAGAAG
>JAQVKV010000459.1 GCA_028694545.1 Zavarzinia sp.
CAGCTCATGGCGGCGTCAGAGGCCGGCGACGAGCACAAAAGGACCGAACGCAGCAAGCTCGAGGCCCTGCTCGGCTTCTGCGAGACGGCGCGCTGCCGCCGTCAGGTCCTGCTCGCCTATTTCGGCGAGACGGACACTAAACCATGCGGCAATTGCGATACCTGCCTCCACCCGATCGAAACGCGGGACGGCACGATCGAGGCGCAGAAGGCGCTCTCCGCCATCTATCGCACGGGGGAGCGCTTCGGCGCGCTCCACGTCATCGACGTTCTGGTTGGACAAGAAACTGAAAAGGTTACGAATTTCGGCCACCACACCCTGAAGACCTTCGGCATCGGCAAGGATCACCCCCGCGACTTCTGGCGTGGCGTGCTGCGCCAGCTCGCGGCGCTCGGCTACATCAATGTTGATCTGGAGCGCCACGGCGCCCTCGTCCTGAACGAAAGCTGTCGCCCCGTGCTGCGAGGCGAACAGAAGGTCGAACTGCGCATCGATCCGCCGCGCCCCACGGCGCAGCGGCAGAAGCGCCGGGCGGCGTCCGAGCGGCCGGACATGGACAGCGCCGACGGCTCGTTGTTCTCGGCGCTGCGCGCGCTCCGCCTCGAACTCGCGCGCGAGCAGGGTGTACCGCCTTATGTGATCTTTCACGATACGACGCTCTATGAACTCGCCGCGCGCCGCCCTCTCGACCACCTGAGTTTCGCGCAGGTCCCCGGCGTCGGCCAGGCCAAGCTGGAGCGTTACGCCGATCATTTCATCGAGGTGATCGAGCACTTCGACGACTGAAGGCGGTACCCCATGGCCGGGCTTCCCCGCCCCTTCGGAACGGGAGGATGGAAAGCGAGGGGATGAATGCCCCCATCACGCCCGTCCCGAAGGAAACGAGGAAGCCCGATGCGTCGCGGTCGCTCAGGGGCCGCGGAGCGACCAGGACAGTTTGGCGCCGATCAGGGTCGTGTCCGTGCCGGCATCACTTTCACCAGCCGCGCTGACCTCGAGCTTCACGCCGTTCTCGAACGTATAGCCGGCCGAAACTTCACGCAGATGGTCGGTATAGTCGGCCGCCGCGCCATTCGAGTTGAACTTGCGGACCCCGCCCACCACGGCGACATCCCATGGCCCCTTGTCGAGTTCGACCGAGGCCGTGACATAATCGGCATTGGTCGCGGGATCGCCATCCGCATTGTTGAAATGGGCATATTCGGCGCGCGGCACCAGGCTCATGCCGCCGCCGAGGTCAACCTCATAGCCAAGGCCGGCGGCAACGCCCGTCTGGCGCGAGGCACCGGGCGTCCCGTTGCCGAGCGATTCGAAGCTGACATAGGCGGTAAGGTCCGGAACGGCGGCGAGGCCGTAAAGACCGAGATCGACCGTGAAATTGTCGAGATCGCCGGTGTTGTACAGACCACCCTGATCGCGGGTGAAACGGCGCGGCCGGTCGGTGCGGGGGTTCGAGCCGTTCGGCCTTGTGAACAGACTTTCGCTCAGGAACGTCGTGTCCAGAGTGAAGGCCGCGCCCTTCACCTCGTAGTGGCCGACCCGGTCGTTGCCGAAATCGACGACGCCGCCGATCCCGTCCGCCTCGGTCAATTCGTAGTCGCCCGCGAAATCGGTGCCGTAAATGCCGGGCGCATCGTCATAGGCCCGGCCGAAGGCGGGATTGAACTTGCCGGCGTAGATGCCGGCGATATCGGTCCGGTACTGCGCATAGAGCTGTTCGAGATAGAGGCCGTTATTGGCGAAGAAACGGTCGCCATCAGGCGTCATCAACGGTTCGAGGACGACCTGCGACTTGATGCCGAATTCGGGGCTGAGGAAGACACCCGTCTCCTGTTCGACCTTGAGATGGAGATCGTCATAGGTCCCCATGCTCTTGTCGCTGTTGCGGATGACGCCGTCGTTCTGGACCTCGATCGAGGTCTCGGAGTTGATCATCGGAAAGGTGCCATCCGCCAGCGCCACCATGGGCGCGAAGAGGACGACGCCGCCGGCGAGGAATGTCATGGATTTCATGGTATCCTGCCCGCCCCGATCAGTTCATCAACTTGCGGGCATCTTTCATGATGTCCCGGCATTCCCGCTCGTCGTGTTCCGCGGTGAGTTCCATGTCGGCCCGCGCGATCAGGGTGGTCAGCTCCGCTGCCTTGCTCTTGTCGGCCATGGAACCTGCAGCGGCCTTTGCCGCCGTGATGTCCGCGGCGCAATCGGCGAAGGCGGGGGAGGCGCCGGCCAGCGCCAGGATAAGCACGATGAAACGCATCAGGTCTTCCTTCTTTTCGCCCCGTATGGGGCCCGGAGGAAAGACTGGCCGGCGCCGGCTTACGCCGACCTTACGGACGGCCCGGCAACATGCGCCGCAACACGTCGTCGCGCTGGACGAAATGGTGCCAGAGTGCCGCCGCGACATGAACTCCGACCGCGATCAGGATCAGGTTGCCGAGAATTTCGTGCGCGCCATAGGCGAGATCGGCGATGGTATCGTCCTTGCCGACGAGGTCCGGCACCGGAATGCCGAAGACCTTTGCCGGACCACCGTTCGCACTGGTGAAGATCCAGCCGGCCAGGGGCATGGCGATCAGCGCCCCATAGAGGGCGATATGAATGCCGGACGCCGCCAGATCCGTCAGGCTGCGGCCCGCCCGTTCGACACCGCCCAGGGTGAAGCGCAACAGGGGCCTGATCAGCGCCAGAACGAAGACCACGAGGCCAAGCGAACGGTGCAGGTCGATAAGGCTGCTCTTGAAGGGGCCCGCCTCGAATTCGTCGACGGTCCAGGCGATGGCGAAGAGCGCGAGCAGCAGGAGAACGACACTCCAGTGCACAAGCTTCACGGGGGATGGAATGGGGGTCGTCATGTCTTGTCCTTTGCGAGACGGTTCCAGGCGATGGTGAACAGGGCGCCGCCGCCCGGGCGATCGGCGACCGACAATTGCGCCTCATGGCGGCGCGCGATGGCGGCGGCGATGACGAGGCCGAGCCCGCTCCCCTGCCGACCTTGCGGCTTGGCGCCCGACCAGAAGCGTTCAAAGATCCGTTCGCGCAAGGCGGGGGCGATACCCGCCCCCTGGTCGGCGACGGCGATGGTTCCGGCCGCGCCCTCCACCAGAACGTCGACGGCGGCCCCCTTCGGGCTGTGCTCCAGCGCGTTTTCGACGAGATTGCCCAGCAGGCCGTGAAGGGCCGCGCGATTGCCCTCGATGGCGAAATCCCCCTCGCCCCCGATGCCGATCTCGACCCCGAGCGAAAGCGCGAGCGGCAGCATGGATTCGACCACGTCACCGGCCAGATCGCGCGCCATGACCTGCTCGTCCGGCCCCGCGTAGAGACCCGCCTCGGCCCGCGCCGCCGCCAGCATCTGGCGCACCAGGCGTTCCAGCCGGCCGGGATCGCCG
>JAQVKV010000460.1 GCA_028694545.1 Zavarzinia sp.
CCGCGATCGAAAGCTGATTCAGCGAGAAATCCGAGAATTGCAGGGCCGAGACGCCGATCGCCAGCGACAGCGGGATCGACAGCATGACGACGATGGAGGCCCGGAAGCCGAGCGGCAGCAAGGTGATCAGCACGAGGCCGAGCGCGATGGCGAAGTCCCGGAACAGGTTCGACAGGCGATGGGCGACCGAGACCGACTGGTCGAAGCCCCGTTCCAGCTTGATGTTGGCCGGCAGGTCGCGCTCGAAATCGTCGAGCAGGGCATAGATCGCCTCCCGCATCTTGAAGATGTTCTGGCCGTCCTTCTGGTTCGCGGTGACGAAGACGGCCGGATGGCCGTTGTAGCGGGCGATATGGGTCGGCTCGTCCGCCGACCAGGAGACGGTGGCGACGTCCGAGACCTTCACCACCGTGCCGTCATGCGCGGTGATCACCGTGTCGCCCACGTCTTCCAAGGTCTTGAAGTCGCCCGTCGCCTTCACGTTGAAGCGACGTGCCCCGGCATGGACGGCGCCGATCGGGATGCTCATTCCCTCGGCCTGCAGGGCGTCGGCGACGGCGCTCACGGGGATGCCGAGGCTGGCGAGGCGGCCGAGGTCGACGGCGACGCGCACCTCGGTCCGGGGCTCGCCCCACAGCTCGGTCTCGCGCACGCCATCCACCCGGTCCAGCATGTCCTTGAGGACGCGGCCGCGCTCCTCCAGTTCGCGCATGGGCGCGGTGTCGGAAACCAGGGCGATCTGCACGAAATTGGTCATGCTGGTCTCGATCTTCTTCAGATCGAGACGGACGAGGCCGTCCGGCAGGGTACCGCGGATCGCATTCACCTCGCGCACCACCTGATCGTATTTGCGCTCGGTATCCACGCCCCAGGTGAAGTGGACGACGATATTGGCGACGCCGTCGCGCGACTTGGATTCGATCTTGTCGATGTCGTCGAGGCCCGCGACCGCGTCCTCGATCGGATCGGTCACCAGCTTTTCCATGTCGAGGGGATCCGCCCCCGGCATGACCGCGACGATCGAGATGATCGGCGTCGGGAAATTGGGATCTTCCGCGCGCGGAATGGTCAACAGGGCGGAAACCCCCATGGCCGCCAGCATGGCGAAGACCACCAGGGTAAATTGCCACTGGCGGACGGCGAAGGCGCCGATACCCCCCATCTTCGTTCCCCCGGTCTGACTTATTGGGACGGCGGCGAGGTTTCGCCCCGCAGCGCCATCTGGTCCGTTACCCGCACGGGATCGCCTTCACGCAGATATCCTGCGCCCGCCGAGACCACCTGTTCGCCAGGGGCAAGCCCGTCACGCACGATGACATTCTCTCCCGTCAGCGGCCCGAAGCTTACATGCCGGCGCTCGACCGTCGCCGTCTTCGGATTGACGACGAAGACGCTGCCCTCCGAGCCGAAGCCTTCGAGAATGGCCGAGGCCGGGATCATGACCATATTGCCCTGCCCCGCCCGCTTCGGCCGGATCGCCACATCGGCGACGAGGCCGGACAGGGATTCAATCGCGGTGTCGTCCAGCGACAGTTCGACCATGAAGGCGCCCGTGCGCACATCACCCTTCGGTGAAATGCGGCTTACCGTGGCGGAGACCGGCGCGTCTCGGCCCGGCAGGCGAACCTCGGCGACATCGCCGAGAGCGATTTTCACCACTTCGCGGTCGGCGATGCCGACCTTCACCACCTGGCCGGATTCACGGTCACCCAGGGTCAGAATGGCCTGGCCCGCCGGCACGATCTGCCCGGTCTCGACCAGCCGTGACAGCACGACGCCATCCGCCGGTGCGCGGATCTCGGCCAGATCGCGATTGAAGGCAACACTGTCGCGCGCCGCGATCGCCAGTTTCAGCGCCGTGCGCGCGTCATCCAGCCGCGCCTTCGAGGCATAGCCATTGTCGACCAGCGGGGCGAGGCGGGCGACATCGCGCTGAGCCTTCTCGACATTGGCCACGGCCTCACGCCATTGCGCGTCGATTTCCGCCGCATCCAGTTCGACCAGCGGCTGATCCGCCTGCACCCGGTCCCCCACGTCCACCGCGAAATCGCGGACCACACCGCCGATCTTGAACGACAGCGCCACCTCACGCTTGTAGGCGACGAGGCCGCTGCCCCGCACGTCGTCTGCATGGACGGCCAGGGTGGCGGCGGCGACGGCGACGGGCCGCGCCGGCCGCTCCGCCGGGTCGCCCGCCTGCGCGGCACTTTCGTCGCAGGCACCGAGCGCCAGCAGGCCCAGCACGGCGGCACCGGCGAGAAAACGCCGGGCGAGCGGCGCGGGACACGGGAAGGGGCGCATTATCGCCTCCGGTTAACAGTGATAACTTTACAGTGTTAAATTACCCGGTTCCGCGCTAGGGTCAAGCCATGTCGAACGATCCCCTGTCCCCGGCGGACCCGCCCGCCCGTCGCCGGCTCAGTGCCGACGAACGCCGCAGCCAGATCCTGGCCACCGCGCGCCGGCTTTTCGTCGAGGAGGGAGTGGAGAATGTCTCGATGCGGCGGATCGCGGCCCTCGCCGGCGTGACGCCGACGCTGATCTACCATCATTTCGCCGACAAGGAATCGCTGCTGCTGGCCGTGTGCCAGAACTTCTTCCGTGGCCTGATCGACGCAAGCGAGGCCGCCATGGCCGCCGTGCCCGAGACCGAGGTCCCCTTCGGACGCCTGCGCCGCCTGATGGAGGGCTATGTCGAATTCGGGCTCGCCAATCCGGACGTCTATCGCCTGGTCTTCATGACGAAACTCGCCGGCCTGAAGCGCGAGAAGATGCCGTCAGGCCATCGTCCGCACCCGGCCGAGCCCGCCCTGCCCGAGGATCAGGGTTTCGGCCTGCGCGCCTTCGGTCTGCTCGAGGGCGAGATCCGGCGCCTGATCGAATCCGGTCATCTGCGGCAGGACGATGCCTGTGCCATGGCGGAAGTGGTCTGGGCGACGGGACATGGCATCGTGTCCCTGCTGATTACCCATGGCGACTTCCAGTGGACGCCGGTCGACCGGTTGATCTCCCTCTCGATCGACACGATCCTGAGCGGCATCGCCCGCTGAGGGGACCCGGCTTCAATCGGCCGGATCTTCGCCGCTGGCAAGCCGCGCCTCGATCGCTTCCAGCACGGGCATGAGATCGGCAACCGAGTCGATCACATAGTCGGCGCCCAGCACCCGGTGCTTCTCCGCCGCCTCGACGCGCAGGCGTCCCTGTTCACCGGCTCCCAGGGCTTCCCATTCCTCGAGCGACAAGCCGACCATATTGCCCGAGACGGTCAGCCCCACGGTCCAGGTGCCGGCGGCCTTGCCCTCCAGGATGCCGGGTTCCGTATCGTCGACCTTGACCACCGTCTTCGGCGGCTGGACGCCGAGATCGGCGAAGGTGCGATACATCATCAGGGG
>JAQVKV010000461.1 GCA_028694545.1 Zavarzinia sp.
GATGTGGACCACGATCGAGACCATGAAGACCTTCTGCTACCGGACGCTGGCGGAAGCCAACAGCCTGGAGGAAGGCGCCGGCGGCCGGGGCGACATCCACAAGCTGACGGCGGCCTGCATCCTCTATGCGGCGGAAGGCTGCACCCGCGTGATCTCCGACGCGGTGCAGATCCACGGCGGTGTCGGCTACATGCGCGAAGCCGAGGTGAACCGCCTCTACCGTGCCTCCAAACTGCTTGAGATCGGCGCCGGCACCACCGAGGTGCGCAAGATGATCATCGCCGGGGAATTGCTGAAGTAGGGGGCGAGCCCCACCGCTTCTTTCTTGTCGTCACCCCGGCGAAAGCCGGGGTCTTTCGACGCAAGAGACCCTTCCGGCACGAGATCCCGGCCTTCGCCGCGATGACGATTTGAACTGGGATCCCGGCCTTCGCCGGGATCGCGCGCAAGGCTCAGTCGACGAAACGCTCTTTCGCATAGCCCTGGAAATAGAGCAGCGTCGTCAGGTCGCCATGGTTCACCCGGGAGCGGGCGGCGGCGGCCACCTTCGGCTTCGCGTGGAAGGCGACGCCGAGGCCCGCCGCCTCGATCATGGGCAGGTCGTTGGCGCCGTCGCCGACCGCCAGGGTCTCCGGCGCCGCAAGCCCGAGATGGGCGGAGAGGCCGCGCAAGCTCTCGAGCTTGGTGTGGGCGCCGACGATCGGGGTGGCGACGGTGCCGGTCAGCTTGCCGTCCGCGAGTTCGAGGACATTCGCCTTGTTCTCGTGGAAGCCGAGGTGTTCGGCGACGCGGCTCGTGAAGAAGGTGAAGCCGCCGGAGACGAGGGCGCAATGGGCGCCATTCGCCGCCATGGTGCGCACCAGCGCGCGGGCGCCGGGGGTGAAGCGCACGCGCTCGTCGAAACAGGTCTGCAGCACGCTTTCGGGCAGGTCCTTCAGGCGGGCGACGCGGGCACGCAGCGCCTGCTCGAAATCCAGCTCGCCGCGCATGGCCTGTTCGGTGATTTCCGAAATCTCGGCCTTCAGCCCGGCGAAATCCGCCAGCTCGTCGATGCATTCGACCGTGATCATGGTCGAATCCATATCGGCGACCAGAAGCCGCTTGGCCCGGCCTGTCGTTTCCTGCGCCAGCCGGTCGATGGCAAGGCCCGCCAGCACGATGTCGGCGATCGCCTCGGCCGAGATCGGGGTCAGCCCGTCGAAGGGGATGTCGAGCGCCTCCGAAGGCGCCAGCCAGACCGGCTCGCCCACCTCGGCCCCGGCCTTCTCAAGGGCCAACGCCAGTTCAGGGCCAAGCGAAACGTCGAGCGGCGCCCGCGAGGGGTTGCCGATCACGGTCAGGACGTGGTTCATCGCGCTATGTCTCGGAATTCGGAAAAGGACATGTCGGGCGCCACCGTACTGATCGCCGGGCCGACCGCAAGCGGCAAGTCGGGCCTTGCCCTTGCGCTCGCGGAAAGCCTGGGCGGCACCGTCATCAACGCGGATTCGATGCAGGTCTACGACGGCCTGCGCATCCTGACCGCGCGTCCGGACGAAGGCGACGAGGCCCGCGCGCCCCACCGTCTTTATGGCGTACTCGACCCGTCGGAAAGCTGTTCGGCCGGACGCTGGGTGGAAATGGCGCGGACGGAGATCGCCTCCGCCCATGCGGCCGGGCGGCTCGCCGTTGTCGTCGGCGGCACGGGACTCTATTTCCATGCCCTCACCGAAGGGCTGTCCGACATGCCGGCGATCGATCCTTCGGTTCGCGCGCGCCTGATCGCGGAATGGGAAAAGGTGGGGGCACGGGCACTTCATGCGCGGCTTGCAACCCTTGATCCGGCGCTGGCGGCGCGGTTGAAGCCGGGCGACAGCCAGCGCATTCTGCGCGGGCTCGAAGTGGTCGAGGGCACAGGGCGGCCGCTGTCGGCCTTCCAGGCGGAGGCGCCCCCACCCCCGCCACCGATCGGCGTGATCGCCCGCTATGCCGTGGCGCCGCCTCGCGAGCTCCTGCTGTCGCGGATCCGCCGCCGGCTGGAAGCCATGGCCGGCGAAGGCGCGGTGGAGGAGGCGCGGGCGGTCGCGGCGCTTGGCCTCGATCCGGCGCTGCCGGTGGCGAAGGCGATCGGACTGCGGCCCTTCGCGGCCCATGCGGCGGGCGAAATTGACCTCGCCACCGCGATCGACCGGGCCGAGATCGAGACGCGGCAATATGCCAAGCGGCAGATGACCTGGGTGCGCGGCCGCATGGCGGACTGGCCCAGGCTCGATGGCGCGCAAGAAACGGAAAGAATTATATCGGAAATCGAACAGAAAATTCGATTTCCGGGGTTGACGACGCAATCTTGAGAGACTAGGTTGCCGGCTCCGCGCCCCATGGGCGCGGTTTTTGCCGTTTGGGACGTGGCCGACGGCGGCCAGCCCGGAGAAGAGAAGGTAACAGTGTCATGTCGCAGAATGTGATGACCGGCGCGGAGATGGTTCTCAAGGCCCTGGTCGATCAGGGCGTAGACACGGTCTTCGGCTATCCGGGCGGCGCGGTGCTGCCGATCTATGATGCGCTCTACCAGCAGGAAGACATCAAGCACGTCCTGGTCCGCCAGGAAGGTGGTGCCGCCCATGCGGCCGAAGGCTATGCCCGGTCGACCGGCAAGGTCGGTGTCCTGCTCGTCACCTCGGGCCCCGGTGCCACCAATGCGGTCACCGGCCTCACCGACGCGCTGATGGATTCGATCCCGCTGGTCTGCCTGACCGGCCAGGTCCCGACCCATCTGATCGGCAACGACGCCTTCCAGGAGGCGGACACGGTCGGCATCACCCGTCCCTGCACCAAGCACAACTGGCTGGTGAAGGACATCAAGGACCTGCCGCGCGTCCTGCACGAAGCCTTCTATGTCGCGCGCAGCGGCCGTCCCGGCCCGGTCGTCGTCGACCTGCCGAAGGACATCCAGCTGGCGACCGGCGTCTATACGCCGCCGGCCAATGTCCAGCACAAGTCCTATCGTCCGCAGGTCAAGGGGGATCTGAACAAGATCCGCCAGGCGGTCGAGATGATCGCGGAGGCGAAGAAGCCCGTCTTCTACACGGGTGGTGGCGTCATCAATTCCGGGCCGCAGGCGTCGATCCTGCTGCGCGAGCTGGTGCGGATGACCGGCTTCCCCATCACCTCGACCCTGATGGGCCTGGGCGCCTATCCCGCCTCGGACAAGCAGTGGCTGGGCATGCTCGGCATGCACGGCACCTACGAGGCGAACCATACGATGCACGATTGCGATCTGATGATCTGCGTCGGCGCCCGTTTCGACGACCGCATCACCGGCCGCGTGAACGCGTTCTCGCCGAACTCCAAGAAGATCCACATCGACATCGATCCCTCGTCCATCAACAAGAACGTCCGGGTCGACCTGCC
>JAQVKV010000462.1 GCA_028694545.1 Zavarzinia sp.
CTGGCCGACCGCATCGTCGTGCTGAACGCCGGCCGGGTGGAACAGGTGGGGGCGCCTCTCGAGCTCTATGCCCGGCCGGCCAATCGCTTCGTCGCCGGCTTCATCGGCGCGCCGGCCATGAACTTCCTGCCGCTCGCCGCCCTGTCCGATGACCTGCCGGCAGCCTGGACCGCACGGGCCGGCGGGGAGGCCGTGATCCTGGGCATCCGCCCCGAACATCTCGTCGTCGCCGGCACCGGCCCCCTGGCCGGAACGGTCGCCCGGGTCGAGAGCCTGGGGGACAGCCATCTCATGCATGTAGGCCTCGAAGGCGGCCCGAGCGTCATCCTGCGCGGGCAGGGGGCACCTTCCGTGGCACCCGGCACCGCACTTCGCCTCGATGCGGACGAGGCGCATCTCCATTTCTTCCGCGCGGACGACAGCGCGATCATGACACCCGCGATTTGATGACGACGACGGCCGGCCTAGAATGAGCGCCATGCCGCCCGATTCTCCGCCCGTCGAGCATTCGAACTACGCCCTCGGCGTCGACGCCTCCTTCGCGGGAAGGCCCTGGCGCTATCGTGTCGCCGACGACCGGCCGGCGATGGCGCTCGCCCAGGCAACCGGGCTCGACGCGGTCACGGCCCGTGTCCTGCTCGGCCGGGACATCGACCTCGACAAGGTCGAGCGTTTCCTGAACCCCAGCCTGCGCAACGACATGCCGGACCCGGCCACGCTGGCCGACATGGAGCGCGCGGCGGCGCGCCTCGCCGATGCGGTGGAAGCCGGGGAGCAGCTGGGGATATTTGGCGATTATGACGTGGATGGCGCCACTTCGTCGGCGATTCTCATCCGATACTTCAGGATGCTGGGGCAGGAGCCGGTGCTCTATGTCCCCGATCGCCAGCGCGAAGGCTATGGCCCCAACGCGCCCGCGCTGCGCCAGATGGCGGCGGCGGGCGTCCGTCTCGTCGTCGCGGTCGACTGCGGCACGCTCGCCTTCCTGCCCTTCGAGGCGGCGCGCGAGGCGGGGCTGGAGGTGATCGTCTCCGACCATCATCAGGCCGAGGCGCTGTTGCCCAAGGTCGTCGCCCTGGTCAATCCGAACCGGCTGGACGACGATTCCGGCCTCGGCCATCTCGCGGCGGTCGGCGTGACCTTCCTGCTCGCGATCGCCCTGAACCGGCAATTGCGCCAGCGCGGCTTCTTCGAGCGCCGGGCGGCGCCCGACCTCATGGCGCTGCTCGATCTCGTGGCCCTGGGCACTGTTGCCGACGTGGTGCCCCTGAAGGGGCTGAATCGGACCTTCGTCACCCAGGGCCTGAAGGTGATGGCGGCGCGGGGCAATATCGGCCTTGCCGCCTTGATGGATGTCGCGCGCATAGACACGCCGCCCACCGCCTATCACCTCGGCTATCTGCTCGGCCCCCGGGTGAATGCCGGGGGGCGGGTGGGGCAGGCGGATCTCGGCGCGCAACTGCTCTCGACCGACGATCCCGAACTGGCCGCCACCATCGCCGCAAGGCTCGACGCCCTGAACCGCGAGCGCCAGGCGATCGAGAAAGAGGTGGAGGCCGCGGCGATCGAAGCGGTGGAAAACCGCCTCGCCGGCAGCAACGGCGTCGGCCCCCTAGTGGTCGCGGCGGGCGCGGGCTGGCATCCCGGCGTCGTCGGCATCGTCGCCTCGCGCCTCAAGGAACGCTATCGCCGGCCCACCTTCGTGCTCTCGGTGCTGCCGGACGGCACGGCCAAGGGCTCGGGCCGCTCCATCGTCGGGATCGACCTCGGCGCCGCGGTCGCGGCGGCGCGGGCGGTCGGGCTGGTGGACGAGGGCGGGGGGCACGCCATGGCGGCGGGCATTACCTTGCCGGCCGCGCGCCTCGACGAGCTGGAAAGCTTCTGGGCCGGACGCTTCGAGGGTGCCGTCGAAAAGGCGCTGGCAGCCGACGGGCTGAAGGTGGACGCCGCGATCGGCCTGGCCGGCATCAACGCCGATCTCGTCGCCCGCCTTGCCCAGGTGGCCCCCTTCGGTCAGGGCAACCCGGAACCTCGCTTCGTCCTGCCCGACATCCGCATCGCCCACGCCGCCGTCATGGGCCGTGGCCACTTGCGTCTCCGGCTCGAGGACGGGGGCGGGCGCAATGCCGAAGCCGTCGCCTTTCGTAGCGGGGATGGCGCCGTGGTCGACGGTCTCGCGGCTGCGGCGGCCTCGGGCGCGCCGCTTCATTTGGCGGGGCATGTCCGGGCCGAGGTCTGGCAGGGCCGCACCCGCCTTCGTCTGTTCATCGAGGATGCGGCGCCGGCCGGCAGCCGCTAGGATGTGTTCATGACACGCTGCAACACCATGGAAGAAGTCCGTGCCGAGGTCGATCGTCTCGACCGCGAGATCGTCCGCCTCCTGGCCGAGCGCGAACAGCGAATCGCCGACGCCGGCCGAATCAAGCCGACCCGCAACATCGTCCGCGACGAGGACCGCATCGAGGACGTGGTGACCAAGGTCCGGCGCGAGTCGCTGCTCCATGGCGCCGATCCGGACCTGATCGAGGCGATCTACCGCGACATGATGGAGCGTTTCATCGCCCATGAGTTCGTCCTGTGGGACGCGAACCGGGCCGTCTGAGGGCTTTCACTTTTTTTGGTTGACCGCCGCCCCGCGGTTTTGTACTTGAGGCGCCTCGCAAACGCGACGCCTCTTCGTCTCCTTCGTCTAGAGGCCTAGGACACCGCCCTTTCACGGCGGCGACACGGGTTCGAATCCCGTAGGAGACGCCACGGCACCCGATGCCGTCATTCCCCATGAAACTGATGTTGGCGCGTCGTTCGCATCCTCGATTTTCGATCAGGCGGATTACGGTCATGGTCGAAGGGCGACGGTTTCGCAGGATGACTCGCATAATGACGGAACGGCTTGCCCGAAGCCGGGACATCGCCTGGCAGCTCTGGGACCCTATCGGTCTTGCCGATAGCGAAGCCTTATGCCGTGAGAGTCGCGCCGCAGACGAATACGACAGCTACATGCTTCATGTCGCGTACCTGCTCCGGCATGGTGTCTCGATAGCGGACTGCGTCGCCTATCTTGTGACGATCGAGGCCGAACATATGGGCCTCGGCACCCGCGAGGACACGCATGCCCGCGCGGAAAGGACGGTCCGGGCCATCGTGGACCTCTGATCTGTCATCCATTGTTCACCGCGCTGACAAGCATCTGTCAGCGCGCGCGGCTATAGGGCGCTGCATGGGGGCGCCGACCGCTGTGTGGCCCTCCTGCCGCCGTGAACAGGAGAACACCATGATTTCTCGCCGCACGCTTCTGAGGACCGCCGCCGCGACGGGCGCCGTCGTCGCCGCGCCCGCCATCCTGAAGGCCAGGGACGCGCTTGCCTCGTCGGGCACCGTCAACG
>JAQVKV010000463.1 GCA_028694545.1 Zavarzinia sp.
AGGGGGCCAGACCCATGAGTGCCAGCAGACGGCGGCGCGCGATCATCGTCGACGTCCGTCGCCGTCCGATCAGGGCAGGGGCAGCGGATTGTCCGACTGCTCACGCAGATAGGCGATCAGGTCGGCGCGCTGCTCCGGCTTCTTCAGGCCGGCGAAGCCCATCTTGGTACCGGGGGCGTAATCTTTCGGGCTGCGCAGGAACTCATAGAGTTCGGCGTAGTCCCAGTTGGCGCCCGACAGGTTCTTGATGGCGTCGGAATAGGCGAAGCCTTCCATGTGGCCATGCTTCGCGCCGATCACGCCCCAAAGGTTCGGGCCGACCTTGGCCGGGCCGCCCTTCTCGATCGTGTGGCAAGACGCGCATTTGGCGAACTGCTTCTTGCCGGCTTCGGCCGAAGCGGAGGCCAGCAGGGTCTCGATCGGCGGATCCGCCTCGGGCGCGGCGGCGGCCGTCGCGGCGCCTTCGCCCCCTTCGGTCTCCACGCCTTCGACGACGTAGACGGGTTTCTCCAGCGGCTTCGGCGCCACGAGCGTGTTGCCGATATTGCTGACCACCAACAGAACCAGCACGCTGCCAAGCACCGCACCGGCGATTTTATTGAATTCGAAGGAATCCATGTGCCCTCGTCCCCTCCGTCCGGGATGAACGATCCCGACAGGCGCGCGGAGATTAGCCGCTTCCAAGCATCGGGCGCAACCCGTATAAGGTCGCGCGATCGCCTCGGAAACTGACGGCAAGGCGCGCGATCTTCGCTGTGTCATGTTGCCGCAGTGTCGTCTTGTCGCCAAGGCGTTGTCGATAGGTCCCACAGGAATCGCCATGAGCCAAGCCCGAAGCGCCTCTCCGGCCATTGTCGTCATCCCCGCGCGCATGGCGTCGACCCGCTTGCCAGGCAAGCCGCTGGCCCGGATCGGCGACGCGCCGATGATCGTCCAGGTCTGGCGCCGCGCTGTCGAGGCGGACATCGGTCCCGTGGTGGTCGCCGCCGCCGAGCGCGAGGTCGCGGATGCCGTCACGGCCGCCGGGGGCTGGGCCGTGCTGACGACGCCCGACCTGCCATCCGGCTCCGACCGGATCGCCGAGGCCGTGGGCTTCGCCGACCCGGAAGGGCGGGCGAAGCTGATCGTCAATGTCCAGGGCGATCTGCCCACCATCGATCCGGAGGCGATCCGGGCGGCCTTGCGTCCCATGGCGGACCCGGCCGTCGACATAGCGACGCTGGCGGCCGAAATCCGCATCGAGGAAGAGCGGACCAATCCGAACGTGGTGAAGGCGGTGGTGGCCTGGCAGGGCGACTCGGGGATCGGTCGCGCGCTCTACTTCACGCGGGCGACGGCGCCCTTCGGCCCCGGGCCGCACTATCATCACATCGGGCTTTACGCCTATCGTCGCGAGGCGCTGAACAGATTCGTGGGGCTTGCGCCCTCGCCGCTGGAACAGCGCGAGAAGCTCGAGCAATTGCGGGCGCTCGAGGCCGGGATGCGGATCGACGTGGTGGCCGTGGATACGGTGCCGCTTGGCGTCGACACACAGGCCGATCTCGAGCGTGCCCGCGCGATCATTGAAAGCCGTCGCCCATGACATTCGATCCCGCCATCGTCGGAAACGCCGTCGTCGCCTATCAGGGCGCGCCGGCCGCCTTCTCCCACCAGGCGCTGAGCGAGCTGTTCCCGGCGGCGACGCCTCTGCCCTGCCCGACCTTCGACGAGGCGCTGACCGCGATCAAGGACGGCCGCGCCGATTATGGCGTGATCCCGATCGAAAATACGCTGGCCGGCCGCGTCGCCGACATCCACCAGCTTCTGCCCGGCGCCCATCTCTATATCGTCGGAGAATACTTCCTGCGCATCCGGCACCAGTTGCTGGCGCCGAAAGGGGCGACGCTCGCGGGCCTGAAGACGGTACACAGCCACCAGATGGCGTTGGCGCAGTGCCGCGACCTGCTGAACCGCAACGGTCTCACGCCCGTGGTGCACGACGACACGGCAGGCGCCGCGCGTGATGTCGCGAAATGGAACGATCCCACCGTGGGGGCCATTGCCTCCAGCCTGGCGGCCGAGGTCTATGGCCTGGACACGCTGGCGGCCAACGTCGAGGACGCTGCCCACAACACCACGCGTTTCATCGTGCTCTCGCGCAAGCGTCATGATGCGCCGCAGGGAACGCCCAGCATCACAACCTTCGTCTTCCGCGTGCGTAACGTGCCGGCCGCCCTCTACAAGGCGCTGGGCGGATTCGCCACCAACGGCATCAACATGACGAAGCTCGAATCCTATCAGATCGGCGGCAGCTTCACGGCAACCCAGTTCTACGCCGACATCGAAGGCCATCCGAACGATCGTTCGGTGCAATTCGCCTTCGAGGAACTGGCCTTCTTCTCGACCAATGTCACCGTGCTCGGCTGTTATCCCGCGCATCCCTTCCGCAAGCAGGCGAACGGGGGCTGAGAGAGAACCTCGGTGAGGGGGTCAGACCTCCCCCTTCACCCAGGCGCGTACAAGGTGATGCGCGATGGCCAGCGGCGGGGGCAGGGCGAGGCCGGGGTTGCGACCTTCAAGGGCGGCTGCGCAGGTCGGCTTGTCGAACCAGCCGGCGTCTTCCAATTCCTCGCCGTCCACCGTCACCGTGTCGTCCAGGGCTTCGGCGAAACAGCCGACCATGAGGGACGAGGGAAAGGGCCAGGGCTGGGTGGCGTAATAGCTGACGCGGCCGACCCTGACGCCCGCTTCCTCCATCACCTCGCGGCGCACCGCTTCCTCGATCGTCTCGCCCGGTTCGACGAAACCGGCCAGCGCCGAATAGAAACCGGGCGGGAATTTCGGCTGCCGGCCGAGCAGGCAACGATCGCCCCGGGTCGCCAGCATGATCACCACGGGATCGGTGCGGGGGAAATGTTCCGCCCCGCAATCGGCATTGGTGCAGCGGCGCGACCAGCCGGCCGATTCCATCACGCTCGGCGCGCCGCACTGGGCGCAGAAGCGATGGCGGGCATGCCAGTCCACCATCGCCTTGCCTTGCGCGGCGATGGCCGAATCGCGCGGGTCCAGCACCATGGCGGCGGCGCGCATGTCCTGGAACTTGCCGAAACCCGCCAGAACGCCGCCCTTCGCCGGATCGGGCCCGGCGGAAAGATCGACGGCATAGACCGCCGAATCACCCTCGGTGCCGAGGAAGACGGGCGGCGGGGCCGCCGCCACCAGATCGTCGATCAGCCCGGGCCGCAGCAGGCCGAGCTGGGTGCCGCCCTGTTCGATCACGAAGGGGCGCGTCCGCCAGATCGGCAGGAACAGCGAATCGGGCGATTTCAGCTGCGCGGCCTGCCACGCGTCGTCCTTGCGCCGTTCGGCGGCGCGATCGAGGGGATTGCCGGCGAAGGG
>JAQVKV010000464.1 GCA_028694545.1 Zavarzinia sp.
ATCGACGGCACGCGGGCCTTCATCACCGGCCTGCCGCTGTGGGGCACGCTGATCGCCCTGAACGACGGCACGAAGCCCGTCGTCGGCGTGATGGACCAGCCCTTCACCAAGGAACGCTATATCGGCAATCCGGCGGGCGCCTTTCTCGACGGGCTCCGGCTGAAGACGCGGGCCTGCCCGTCGCTCGCCCATGCCCGACTGATGACGACGAGCCCGCATCTGTTCCGCACAGCGGAAGACCGCGCGGCTTTCGAGCGCGTGGCGGCCAAGGCGCAGCTGGTGCGCTACGGCGGCGACTGTTACGCCTATGCCATGATCGCGGCCGGCCAGGTGGACGTGGTGGTGGAGACCGGGCTGGAAGCCTATGACATCCAGGCCCTGATCCCCATCGTCGAAGGTGCCGGCGGGCGGGTCACGAGCTGGGAAGGCGGCGACTGCCAGCATGGTGGCCGCGTGCTCGCCACCGGCGACGCCCGCCTGCACGACGAGATCCTGGCCCTGCTCCGGCCTCAGCCGTAGGTCGTGCCGCAGGTCACGGGCAGGCGCAGATTGCCGGACGCGTCCGTCGGTATGCTGATGTGGTCGATGGTCCCGATGGTGTTGGTCGCGCCCGCGCCCATGAGCATGGTGAAGGGCCCGGCGTTGCGGCTGCCCTGGGTGCGGAAATCGAACAGCAGGGCGGCCGTGCCGGCCGGATCGTAGACGACGACTTCGGCGTTGGGGAAGGCATCGCCCCGAACCTTGCCCGATAAGGAAATCATCGTCGGCATGAAGCGCACCTGCAGGTCGACGAAGGTGTCGATGTCCGGCGCGCCCGGAACCAGCGGGTTGGAGCCCGCGGAATAGGCGGTGAAATCGACCTCCCGCGCCGAATTCACCCGAATGGTCAGTTTCGTTTCGATCTTCGCGTATTTCTTCGGCCCGGATCCGAAGGCGGAACCGCTGGAGGAGCCCACGATCGTGGGGCCGACCTGTCCGGGCCCGAAGTCGACCTTGGCCGCCGTCCGGGCCGAGGCCTTGGGATCGGTCGAGGGGCCGGTGCGTACGTCACCCTCGAAACCGCCGCCGAAAGTCGCGAAAGGCGCATAACGCCGAAATACCAACGTGTAGGTCGCCATGGGAAATCACCCTCGTCCGATGGCGGCAGGAAAGCGCCGAAATGGCTTTCCGTCGATGTGCCGCCGTCACATCTTCGCGTGATATTTCGGGCGGCGCGGCATCAGGTGATGATCGCCTCGGCCCAGGTGTCCAATGCCCGCCAGAACAGACCGCGCAGCGCTTCGCGCTCCTTCAGGACCTCATGCCGGCTCTCGGCGATCTCGACCAGCGTCGCGCGCGGCAGGCGGGCGGCGAAGGCCCGTTCGGCGTCCGGCTTCACTACCTTGTCGGCGCCGGCGATGGCGACGAGGACGGGCAGGTCGATCGCCTCCGCCACGCCCGGCCCCGCCAGCACCGCCATCGAGCGGAAGGCGGCGTCGAGCCAGCCGAAGGTCGGCGCGCCGAGCGCCAGGCGGGGATCGGCCGCGACGAAATGGTCCTGGTCTTGCGCGCGTTCGGGATCGGACGTGAGCGCGCTGAAGCCGGCGCCCTTCTCCTTCGGTGCCGCGACGGCCCGTCGGCCGAGCCCGGCGAACACCAGGACACGGGCGATCCGGGCGGCCGTCCGTGGCGAAATACCGCCGGTCTCGATCGCCATCATGGCGGAACAGAGCACGGCCCCGGCAAGCTTCCGTCGTAATGCAGGACGTTCCGCCAGCGCCCGGGCGGTGATGTGGCCGCCCATCGAATGGGCCATCACGATCAGCGGCGCGGGGGCCTGCGCCGCGACGATGTCGACGAAGGCTTCGAGATCGTCGATGTAATCGATGAAATCCCGAACGTGCCCTTTCATGCGATCGGGCAGCGGGCGGTCGGACAGGCCCTGGCCGCGCCAGTCCATGGCATGGACGTGAAAGCCCCGGTCGAGAAGGTCGGCGATCGTCTCGAAATATTTCTCGATGAATTCGTTGCGGCCGGTCAGCAGCACGATGGTGCCGCGCGCCGGGACCGCCGGCACGAAGCAGGCGGTGCGCAGATGGGCGCCCGCGCGGGTGAAGCCGCCGAACGTACCGCCCGGCGGCGATGTCAGGCGCCGGGCGGTGTCGCTCATCCCCGTGATTCCGCTCAGTGGGTCTGGCTGGCGGCGGTCAGGCGATCGCCGGCGCCGGTGATCTGTTCCCGCGTCGACAGGAAGCGGATCTTGGGATAGTCGTCCTGCGCGCGCTGGAGATACCAGCCGTTCCGCGCCAGATAGACCAGCGCCCCGTCGTGATCCTCGGCGAGGTTCATCTTGTTGGCGTCGGCGAAGGCTTCCAGCGCCTTCTTGTCGTCGGCGTCGACCCAGCGCGCCATCTCGAAGGGCACCCCCTCGAATTCGATGTCGAGGCTGTATTCGGCCGAAAGCCGGCTCTTCAGCACGTCGAACTGCAGGGCGCCGACAACGCCCACCACATAGTCGCCGCCGATCTGGCGCCGGAACACCTGGGATGCCCCTTCCTCGGCCAGTTGGTCGAGGGCGCGGCGCAGGTGCTTCACCTTCATCGGATCGTCCAGCTTCACCCGGCGCAGCATTTCAGGCGCGAAGGAGGGCACGCCGAGGAAGGCGAGATCCTCGCCCTCGGTCAGCGTGTCGCCGATGCGGAGCGTGCCGTGGTTCGGAATGCCGAGGATGTCGCCCGCGAAGGCGACGTCCGCCGTCTCGCGGTCGCCCGCCATGAATTGTACCGGATTGTTGATCGACAGCATGCGGCCCGAGCGCACGTGCTTCATCTTCATGCCGCGCTTGAACTCGCCGGAGACGAGGCGGATGAAGGCCACGCGGTCGCGGTGGTTCTTGTCCATGTTCGCCTGGATCTTGAACACGAAGCCCGCGACCTTGGCTTCCGTCGGCTGAACCATGCGCGCCGCCGCCCTGGCCGGACGGGGCGAGGGCGCCATTTCGGCGAGACCCTGCAGCAATTCGCGCACGCCGAAGGAACGCAGGGCCGAACCGAAGAAGATCGGCGTCAGGTGACCGGCGCGGTAACTCTCCTCGTCGAAGCCGGGGCAGAGTTCGCGGATCATCTCCACGTCCTCGCGCAGTTTCTCGACCAGTTCGGCGGGCAGCCTCGCGTCGATCTTCGGATCGTCGAGGCCGGAGCATTTCTCGATCTCGGGCTTCTTGTTGCCCGCGCCCCGGTCGATCAGGATCAGCTCGTCGTGGATCAGGTCGTAGCAGCCGTGGAAATCCCTGCCCTGGCCGATCGGCCATGTGGCGGGGGTGACGTCCAGCGCCAGGGTCTTCTCGATCTCGTCCATCAGATCGAAGGGATCGCGCGCCTCGCGGTCCATCTTGTTGA
>JAQVKV010000465.1 GCA_028694545.1 Zavarzinia sp.
CCCTTTGAGGAAACATGAGCGTTCCCTTGTCCAAGCTGGATGAGCCCGCATCGGCCACGCCCCCGATGACCATTCTGATTGCGGACGATCATTGGGTGGTTCGGGAATCCTTGCGCCAGGTCGCGCGCAGCCTTGGCGCGGACGGGGACGTGGAGGAAGCCTCGAGCTTCGACGAGGCACTGGGCGCACTCGAGCGCAATCCGGCGATCGGCCTCGTCATCATCGACCTGGTCATGCCCGGTTTCCGGGACTTCGAGGGGCTGCAGGTGCTCCGCAACCGGTTCCCGGCCGTGCCCGTGGTCATCGTCTCGGTCCATGAGGATCCGGAACACGTGCTGGAGGCGATCCGCCACGGCGTCGTCGGCTATATCCCGAAATCCTATGGCCCTTCCGAGATCAAGCATGCGCTGAGCAGGGTCATGGCGGGCGAGGTCGCCTTCCCGCGTGACATCCTGACCAGGGCGCATGGTTCGGTGGACGGTGGTGACAGCCGGCGCGGTGCCCGGGTCATGGCATCACCCCCGCCGGAAAAGGCCACGGATACCCCGCCGGGGCTCGCCCTGTTGACCCGGCGAGAGACCGAGGTCCTTGCCGCCCTTGGCAAGGGAGTGTCCCTGCAGGCGATCTCGTCCGAACTGGATATCAGTCGCCAGACGGTGCGCGTCCATCTCGGCAATGCCATGAAGAAGCTGAATGTCGCCACGCGCGAGGCGGTGATCCGCCTCGCGGTCGAGAATGCCGACTACCTGAGTCAGGCGCTGGAGGCGGACTGACCGTGCCCGCGCCCCCGGACCTCGGTGTCGCGGAAGGCACCACGGAAGGCATAAGGGCCCGGGCGTTCGAGGCACTCGGCCATGGCCTTGCGGTCTGGGACGACGAACTGGTGCTGGTCACCTTCAACGCAACCTTTGCCCGCCGCTTCGCCGGGCTCGCTGGCGGCTTCGTTCCCGGTGCTTCCCAATACACCCTGATCGCCGCGATCGAGACCTCCGGCTTGCTGGTCCACTCGGAGGCGCAGGTCGTCGAGCCGGGCGCGCGCGCCCGCCTCGGCCCGCTCGACGGGCTGACCATGATCTTCACGGACGGACAGGTTCTGCGCGGCGAATGCCGGCGCATGGCCGGTGGCGGCATCGTCAGCATCTTCCTCGACATCAGCGAAAGCTGGCGCACCCAGCGTGCCCTTGAAAGGGCGCGCGACGCGGCGGCGGCGGCGGACCAGAGCAAGTCCCGCTTCCTGCGGGCCGCCAACCACGACCTGCGCCAGCCGCTGGCTTCGCTCAAGATCCTGATCTATTCCTGCCTCTCCGCCACATCCGAACAGGAGCGGATCGAGGCGCTGCATGCCATGGATGTGTCGGCCTCGATCATGGAGGACCTTCTGGGCGCGCTCCTCAACATCGGGCAGCTAGATGCCGGCAAGGTCGAGCCGCGCATCCAGACCTTCCAGGTTTCGACCGTGCTGGACCGCCTGCGCATCCAGTTCGCCCATCTTGCCCGGGAAACGGGCCTGGACCTGCGCATCCTGCCCTCGAAGGCCGCCATCGAAAGCGACCGCGCCCTTCTGGAACGCATCCTTTCCAACTTCGTCGGCAATGCCATCCGCTATACTGATATCGGCCGCGTGCTGGTGGGGTGCCGGCGTTTCGGCAAGATGCTGCGCATCGAGGTTCATGACACCGGTTGCGGCATAGCACCCGAGCATCAGGAGGCAGTGTTCCAGGAATTCTTCCGCGTCGCCGGCCAGCAGTCGGGCCGTCACAGCCTTGGCCTTGGCCTCAACATCGCGCGGCGCCTCGCCGACGTGCTGGGCCACAGGATCACGCTGCGCTCGACACCGGACAAGGGCACCATGTTCGCCCTCGACGTCCCCCTTGGCGACGTCTGGCATTCCAATGTCGGCGAACCCGAGATCACCGAAAAGATCGGCGGCGAATTCACCGGCCTTTGCTGTCTCGTGCTCGAGGATGACCAGAACCTGCGCGACGCGCTGATTACCCTGCTTCAGCGCTGGGGCATCGTGGTGCAGGTGTTCGACTCCTTCGGCGACGTTCCCGGGGCGGTCGCCGCCCTCGAACAGATGCCGGACATCATTATCACCGACTATCGCCTGCGCGGCGGGGCAAAGGGCACGGACATCGTCCATCAGATCAACGACGTGCTCGAGCTGCCCTGCCCGGCCATCGTCGTTACAGCGGACACAAGCCCCGAACTGATCGCCGGCATCCGCGGCCAGGGCTTTCCCGTGCTGATCAAGCCGGTCAGCCCGCCCGGCCTTCGCGTCATCATGCACAATGTGCTGTTCGAGCCCGAGCTCGTCCCCGAACTCTCGTGACAAGGGAGTGCGTCCGGCATGAGTGATGACAGCATTCCCATTGGCGGCATCATCCCCCTGACCAGCACTTCCCCAGCGATGGCCGCGAGTTCCGGAACGGCATCATCCTTGCCTGCGAAGAGATCAACAAAAGGGGCGGTATCTTGGGCCGCCCCCTGCGCCCCCTCTTCGCCGACACGGGAAACCAGACGGCGGAGGAGACCGTGCGCGCCACCCGCCGACTCATAGCCGACGGGGTCCATGCGATCTTCGGTGGTTACAATATCGGGTCACAGAATTCGGAATACGAGCCGGTCGCGGATGCCGGCATCGTCTATATCCACAACAACACGCTTCTGCAGCACCACGACACGGTGATGAGCGATCCCCACCGTTACTTCGGCTGCTTCATGTCGGACCCGGCGGAATACTGGTATGGCCAGGGCTTCATCAAGTTCCTGTCCTGGCTGCGCGACAGCGGGCAGTGGCGCCCGGCCAACAACAGGATCGCCATCGTCTCGGGCCCGAAGCCCTACAGCATCGTCATCGCCAATGCGATGGCCCAGGCGTCGGAACAATTCGGCTGGCACCCGGTCTTCCCGCCCCGGATCCTTCGCCGCATTCCAGGCGACTGGCGTCCCCTGATCGAGGAAATCCGCGGCCACGCGCCGGCGGTCATGGCGCTGACCCACTTCTTTTCGGGCGATCTCGCGCGGTTCCAGCTTCAGTTCATGGAAAAGCCGCTGCCATCCCTGCTCTATCTCCAGTATGGCGCGCTGCACCGCTCCTTCTCCGACCTCGTCGGCGACAAGGGCCGGGGTGTGATCATCGGCACCATGATCGGCCTGCCGCGCGATGAAATCGGCTGGGGCTTCTTCAAGAAATACAAGGCCCGTTTCGGCCCGGACGCGACCCCCGAAATCGGCTGCCAGACCTATAATTCCCTGCACCACTACGCAATCGCCGCCGCCGTCGCCGGCGGCACGGCGGGGCCGGGCGGGGCCGCGCAGAACCGCCGGATCGCCAGTGTCCTGCTCGACCTGCCGTACCGCAGTGTCTCCGG
>JAQVKV010000466.1 GCA_028694545.1 Zavarzinia sp.
ATTTCAGCGTCGTCCTCGCCCTCACCTATATCTTCACGCTCTTCGCGGTGCTCTCGATCTACGCGCAGCTTGAAAAGATCCCGGCCAGTCTGGTCGAGGCGGCACGCAACATGGGCGCCGGCGATTTCGAGATCTTCCGCCGCGTGATCCTGCCGATCAGCCTGCCCGGGGTGCTGGCCGGCGGCGTTTTGATCTTCGCCCTCGGCTTCGGCGATTTCATCGCCCCCGCCCTGCTTGGTGGCCCCGAGTCCCTGATGATCTCGAGCCTGATCATCAATCTTCTCGGCGTCGCCAACGACAAGACGCTGGCTGGAGCGATCGGCGTCACCATCATCGTCTCCGCCTCGCTCCTGCTGACCCTGGTCAACCGGCTGGAGAGCCGTTCGCAAGTGAGGATGTAATCATGGCAGCGATCGACAAGCCGAAACTCGGGGGCGGCGGCCTGGTCTGGCCGCTGTTCGTCCTGGTCGCGCTGTTCCTCTATCTGCCGATCCTGGTGATGGTGGTCTTTTCCTTCAACGCCGGGAACAACGTCGGCATGCCGTTCGAGGGCTTCAGCCTGCGCTGGTACGAGGCCGTGTTCGGCAATCGACAGATCATGGCCGCCATGTGGAACAGCCTGCGTCTCTCCGTCATGATCGCCTGTCTGGCGGTGCCGCTGGGCCTGATGACGGCGATCGCGCTGGACCGTTTCCACTTTCCAGGCAAGGCACTGTTCCGCCGCCTCGTCCTGATGCCTCTGGTGTTGCCCGGCATCGTCACCGGCGTCGCCCTGCTCAACCTCTTCGCCTTCACGGGCACCCGGCTCTCCCTCACCACGGTGCTGATCGGCCAAGTGACGTCGCTGATGTGCATTACGGTGACCGAGGTCTATGCCCGCTTGGCCCAGATGGGGCGTAGCCAATACGAGGCGGCGCATGACATGGGGGCCAACGAATTCGAGATCTTCTGGAAGGTCACCTTGCCCAACGTGCGGGGCGCGGTGATCGCCGGGGCGCTGATCACCTTTTCCCTGTCGCTGGACGATCTCGCCGTGACTTTCCTGCTGATCGGGCGGGAAAACACCCTGCCCATGATCATCTGGTCGATCCTGCGACGGGAGGCGACGCCGCTGGTCAACGTGGTCGGGACCGGCATGACGCTGCTGACCCTGATTCTGGTCGCGTCCAGCCTCTGGCTCTCGTCGCGTGGACGCAGGGGCCAGTGAGATGCTGCCGATCCCGTCCCGCTCAACCGATCGGCTCGATCCGCGCGAAGCGCTGTTTCAGCCACCCCTGTTCGTAGGGCGTGAAGAAATCGATCCAGAGCCGGATGCGCTTGAAGCGCCAGATCCCGTTCCGACGCTCGAAATCGTTCTGGTAGCGGCCCGCCATCCAGATCGCGTGGGTGCCTTCGAGGACGCAGGGCTCGAGCAGCTTCCACCGCCCCACCGCCGTGTCACCCGCCACCTCGATCGCTTCGTTGGTCAGGTAATGAACCGTGAAATCGAGCCGCTTCGGCGCCGCCTCGAACATGTCGGCGATGGCGTCGCGGCCCTCGGCGATCTCGACCGGATGACTCATGCCCTGCCAGACGCCGTCGTCCCAGAACAGATCGGCCACGCCCCGGCCCCGGTGATCGTCACAGGCCTGCATGTAGTCGGCCATCAGGCGGCGGACAGCGTCCTGCGACTCCAGCGCGTCCAGCCGATTCAGCATGTCCTGCAGATTGATTTCCGTCATGGCGGGCCTCACAAATCCAATATTGGATAAAATGTTGAATACATATTACCTTCCGCACCCCGATCGCTGTCAAAGGAAGACGACATGAGCACCCCGCGTTTGATCACCGTCGTCCGCGACGTCCTCGACCCGCTGACCGGCACGCGACACGACCTTCGCTGGGCCGCGGGAAAGCCGGTCGCGACGGGGACCGACGCCGGGCGAGAGATCGATGGCACCGAGCTCTGGATCCTGCCCGCGATCTACGATGCCGACGCCCATATGCCCTTCGTGACCGCCGGGGTGCGTGCCTTCGACCGACAGCGCGCGCTCGCGGGCGGCGTCGCCCAGATGAATGTCGCCCTGCCCTGGCAGCAGATCCAGGCAATGGACCTGGCCGCGTTGGTCGCCGACCTGACACGCGACGTCCTGCCGCGCATCATTCCGCTGCTCTCCGTCTCGCCGGACGACAGCAGCGCCGGCTTTCCGGCCTGGCTGGCCGCCCACGCGGGCGAGGTGAAGATGCTGCTGCCTTCGGTCTGCAAACTCTATTCCTACGATCCCTATTTCGACGCCAATCTCGACGCCGTGCTGGCGGCGGGCCTGAAGCCGATGGTCTGGTGTTCGACCGAGGACGGCCTCGACCATGTCATCGAACGGATCCCGGACGGCCCGCTGCATTTGCGCCACGCCACCTCCGCCGCCATGCTGGCGACCATGCGCCGGGCTGCAGGAGCGACGGTGCAGACCAGCCCCCATTTCCTGCTGCCCCTGTCCAAGGCCAAGCGTGATGACCTCACCGTGCTGCCGCCACCCGTGGGCGACGATCCGCGCCAGAGCCTGGTCGAAGCCTGCATGGCCGGCATCGACCTGATCGCCAGCGATCACGGGGCGCCGGGCTTGCGCCGGCCGCCGGGCAAGGATTCGCCGGGGCTCCAGGTCCAGCAGCATTTCCTGTCCGCGATCCTGACTCTGGCCGAATTGTACAGCTGGGATCTCGGCGCGCTGCTCGCCAAGGTGACCTCGGCGCCGGCCCGGGTCTTCGGAGTCGAGGCCCCACAGGGGTTCACATTGGTGGATCCGACCTGGCGCGAGCCAGTCACCCTGTGGCCCGATCAGGGGAGCGATCGAGCCCCCTTCGAGGGCATGGCATTGAGGGGGCGGGTACTCGCGGTGAGCGGAGGCGGCGATGTCGAGCTCGTCTGACCGGGACGGGCGCCCGCTCGACCTGGCCGAGCCGGCAGGCGGCGACCGGCCCGTCACCACGTCACTGCCGGAATTCGTCTATCGCGAACTCCGCGACGCCATCCTGGATGGCGTGTTTTCGCCGGGTGAGATGCTCCGCCAGGACGAAGTCGCCTCGCGCCTCGGGGTCAGCCGAAGCCCCTTGCGCGAGGCAATGCCGCGGCTGGAAGCGGAGGGGCTCGTCGTCCTGAAGCCCCGCCGGGGTTACGCCGTCGCCTCGATGGAGACGGAGGACGTGATAGAGGTCTTCGACCTCCGCTGCCTGATCGAGGGCGACGTCGCCACCCTGGCCTGCGCCCGCCGAAACGATGCCGATATCGAGGCCGTACGCGTCACGGTCGCAAAGATGGACCGGATCGCCGAAGATCCGAGCGCTTCTGACCTCGGCACGTGGTTCCAGTTGAACGCCCTTCTGCACGACCAGTTG
>JAQVKV010000467.1 GCA_028694545.1 Zavarzinia sp.
GTGCTCTTCCGATCTGACCTCGGCACAGAGCGCCACGGCATCAGCGTGATCCTCGTTCATATGCGCGACGATGCCGGCCTCCGCCCCGGCCAGGGCCGCGTCGGCATCGAACAGGAAATCGGCGCCGTCGATCCAGTGGATACGGCCGAAGCCGGCGACCAGATGCACGCGCTCCACCGCCATGCGCCACAGACCGAAATCGGCGAAATCGCGATACATCTCCGCTTCCGGATGGCGGGCGATGAAACGGTCCTTCAGTGTTTCATCGTCGACCCGCTCCATCCGCCCGACGAGGCTGGCACGCGCGCCGGTGAGACGCGCCGCCAGTCCGACGGTGCCGTCGAACAGCAGGCAGGCGGCCGCGTCCGCCTCCAGCGCCTTCGTGTGTTCGGCCAGCTTCGAGATGAAGAGCAGCGGCCGCCCCGCATGGTCGCAAGCGGCCAGCACGAGTGAGGCATAGGGGGCGCCGTCCGGTGTCAGGCGCACGGCAAGGGCCGCTGTCGGCACGCGGCGGACCAGATCCCGGGCCTTGTCGCCTGGGGTTTGCAGACTGTCTGTCTCCGTCATTCCATATCCCCGCCGGTCACTGCCATCGCGCTCGATCAGATGCGGATGCTAGAGCGCAATCGGCGCCGCGCAAGCCACCCGGACGGCGGATCATGAAATGCGATCGGCGCTGGACATTCTCCGGAAAACCATGGCCGGCTCGCCTTCCGTTCGCCCCATCCTTGCCAAATTCTCGTTACAGGACAGGATAGCCCTGCCGCAATGCCGCCCTGAAAACACGGGAACCATGTCGAAACACATTCCGAAGATCGCCCTCGTCGACGACGACCGCAACATCCTGACATCCGTTTCCATCGGCCTGGAGGCCGAGGGCTTCGCGGTCGAGACCTATACCGACGGGGCCGCGGCGCTGGCCGCCTTCGGCCGCTCGCCCCCCGACCTTGCCGTGCTCGACATCAAGATGCCGCGCATGGACGGCATGGAAGTGCTGCGCCGCCTGCGTCAGGCGTCCAGCCTGCCGGTCATCTTCCTGACCTCGAAGGACGACGAGCTGGACGAGGTCCTTGGCCTGCGCATGGGCGCGGACGACTACATCCGCAAGCCCTTCTCCCAGCGCCTTCTGATCGAACGGATCAAGAGCCTGCTGCGCCGGACCGAGGCGCTGGGCGAGGGCGACGGCGCCAAGCCCGAACCCCTGATGGTGCGCGGGCGCCTGACCCTCGATCCCCTGCGCCATGCCTGCATGTGGGACGGCCAGGCCCTGACCCTGACCGTCACCGAGTTCCTGATCCTGCAGGCGCTGGCGCAGCGCCCCGGGCATGTGAAGAGCCGGGACCAGCTGATGGACGCGGCCTATGACGATCAGGTTTATGTCGACGACCGCACGATCGACAGCCACATCAAGCGCCTGCGCAAGAAATTCAAGACCGTGGATCCTGACTTCTCCGCGATCGAGACACTCTACGGCATCGGCTACAAGTTCGACGAAAGCTGATCGCCCTTGCCGGACCGCCAGTCTCCAGCAGCGAAAGCCCGGACACGCGGCCGGGGCCCCTTCTCGTCCCTGACGCGCCGCATCCTCGCGGTGAACGTGGTGGCGCTCGGGGTGCTGGTCGGCGGCGTGCTCTACCTCGACCAGTTCCGCGCCAGCCTCGTCATCCAGCGCGCGGAAGCCCTGCAGACGCAGGGCGAGATCATCGCCGGCGCCCTTGGCCTTGCCGCCTCCTCGGGGCCCGAGGCGACGGATCTCGACGTCGTGCCCGCGCGCCTGCTGCTCTGGCGCCTGACCGATCCGACGGCGACACGGGCGCGCCTGTTCAACAACGCCGGCCGCCTCATCGCCGACACCAACGAATTGCGGCCCGATGCCCAGGTGCGGCGGGTGGAACTGCCGCCGCCCGATTCGGGGCCGAATTTCCTCGAATCGCTCTACGACCTGATCGAACCGCTGTTGCCCGCCGGCCGGCCTCGCCCGCTCTACCAGGATTATCCGCTGCAGTCGGCACGCGACTATCCGGAAGCCGTCGCGGCGCTGGGCGGGACTTCCAGCATGGTCGAGCGCGCCACCCCGGACGGCACGCCCCATATCTCGGTCGCCATTCCGGTCACGCGCTTCCGCAAGGTGCTCGGCGCCCTCGTCCTCTCGGTCGAGGCACGGGATATCGACCAGGCGATCCGGGCGGAGCGGCTCGCCATTCTCGAAGTCTTCGGCGTGGCGCTTGCCGTCACCGTGCTCATGTCCTTCTTCCTCGCCCGCACCATCGCGAGGCCCGTGCACAGGCTGGCCGAGGCGGCGGACCGGGTGAAGGCCGGGCGCGGTCGGCGCATCGCCATTCCCGATTTCGCGCGCCGGCGCGACGAGATCGGCGACCTCTCGGTCGCCCTGCAGGCGATGACCGACGCGCTCTACACCCGGATCGACGCGATCGAATCCTTCGCCGCCGACGTGGCGCACGAATTGAAGAACCCCCTGTCGTCGATCCGAAGCGCGGTCGAGGCCTGGGCGCGGACCGAGAACCCGGACGCCCGCCGCCGCCTCGCCGAAATCATCGAGATCGACGTCCGCCGCCTCGACAAGCTGATCTCCGAAATCTCCGACGCCTCGCGCCTCGATGCCGAAATGGCGCGCGACGAGCGCGCCCCCATCGTGCTCGAACAGATGCTGGCCGGCCTGATCGACACCTATGCCGATCTCGATCGCGAGGGCTGGCCCCGCTTCGTCCTGACGGTGGAACCCGAGGCCGCGGGGGCCGCCGTGGTCGGCTCGGGCGAGCAACTGGGCCGGGTTTTCCGCAACCTGATCGACAATGCCATCTCCTTCTCGCCGCCCCATGCGGAAGGCCGGCCGCAGGCGCGCGCGCTGGTCGCCGTCACCCTGTCGCGCCGGGATGGCATGCTGGTGACCACGGTCGACGACGACGGGCCAGGCGTTCCGGAGGAGGCGCTGGGCCGGATCTTCGAGCGCTTCTACACCGAGCGGCCGAACGAACAGATCGGCAGCCATTCGGGTCTCGGCCTTGCCATCGTGCGCCAGATCGTCGAAGGCCATGACGGCACCATCGTCGCCAGCAACCGGATGGACGGGACCGGCGAGGTAAAGGGCGCGCGGTTCACCGTCCGCCTGCCGGCCGCCAGTGGCGGCGGGCGCCGCCGCGCCGCCTGATCCCCTTGTCTGATCCGGGTCCGACGACCCGCCCCGGTGGTCGATTGACGACGGGATCGGGCCAGCGCACCTTGGCGCCATGTCCGGCCAAGGCTCCGTCCCGCTTCCTTCCGTCACCATGCATGGCACCTGCGTCGCCCTGGAGGGAAAGGGCGTGCTGTTGCGCGGGCCTTCGGGCGCCGGCAAGTCCGATCTCGCCCT
>JAQVKV010000468.1 GCA_028694545.1 Zavarzinia sp.
CGGCATCGAGGCGGAGGCGCGCGGCCAGTCCGAGGCGATCGCCCGTTCGACCGAGACCTGCCTGAAACTCTCCGTCCCCCTCGTCGCCGTGATCGTGGGCGAGGGCGGCTCGGGCGGCGCCGTGGCGCTGGCCACCGCGAACCGGGTGCTCATGCTCGAACACGCGGTCTATTCCGTGATTTCGCCGGAAGGCTGCGCCTCGATCCTGTGGCGTTCGGCCGAGCGGGCGCAGGACGCGGCGGCGGCCCTGAAGCTGACGGCGCAGGACCTGATCAAGCTCGGCGTCATCGATGCCGTGGTGTCCGAGCCGCTGGGCGGCGCGCATCGCGATCCCAAGGCGACCATCGCCTCGGTCGGTCACGCGGTTTCGTCGGCGCTGGACGAGTTCAAGGGCATGGAAGGCCCGGCCATCCGCCGCGCCCGGCGCGAGAAATTCCTCGCCATGGGGCGGACCGGCCTCGTCGCCTGACGCGGCCTATTCCGACGGGTGCAACCGCTCCAGCCGGTCCAGCGCGACCTGACCGGCGCTGGAACCCGCGCTGATCGCATTCCGGTACCAGGAGCGCGCGGTGTCCATGTTGCGCTCCACGCCATCGCCCTCCTCATAGGCGCCGCCGAGCAGCACCATGGCTTCCGGGTCGCCTGCGTCGGCGCCGCGCCTGAACCATTCGACGGCGGCGGGCGGATCGGCCGTAATGCCCTTGCCAGCCAGGAGTACCTTGCCCATGGCGACCATGGCGCGGGGGAATTCGGCGGCCGCCGCCTTGCGATACCATTCAATGGCCGCTGCCTCGTCCCTCGGGAAGCCGAAGCCGTATTCGACCATGAAGCCGAAGTAATACATGGCCGATGGGTAGCCCGCCTCGGCGGACTGGCGCAGTAACGTGTTCGATTCCTTTACGGCGGCTTCGTTGCCAAGGGAAAGCGCCCGTGCAAGCTGATACTTGATCCGGGGATCGTCTGGGGTGGCGGCAAGCGCGGCGCGGCAGGCCGGCACGGCCTTTTCCATATCGATCGCCACGATGGCGACGCCGGCCACGCCGGCCGGTCGCTCGGGGTCGTTGGGCGCGGCCGCCAGCCGGTCGCAATCTGTCGCCGCGGCCGAGGCACTGCCCGCGGCAAGCAGACCGGTCAGGACGATGGCCGTGGCGAGGGGGGCGAGGTTGCTTTTCATCACAGTTTCCCGAATTCCGTCGTCGGCCGCCATTGTGGCATCCGGGGGCGCGACTGTCTGTGACTTGTCCCACCTGCGGCCGGGAGGCGCTCTTGTCGGTGCCACGGTCAGGGCGGTGCCAGTCGGCGGGCAGGGGGCGAAACCGATGCCGGGCGCGATCCCCTGAGCTGGCGGTCCAAGGCTTCGTCGTGGGCTTGCCGCGAGCCGCGATCAGTGAGCGCCGGGGCGCGGCAGGAGCACGCGGCGGGTTCCGTCGATGATGTGGAAGGCGCCCATTGGCAGGTCGGTGGCGACCGGATCGTCCTCGATCATGTCGACCGTGCCCGCCGCCGAGACGCGGAGCACGACGTCGAACAGGGTCGCGCTGTAGAGGAGGGTGGCGGCCATGTCCTGATTTCCCGCGCCGTCGCGGGCAAGAAGCACCGGTTCGGACAGGGTCGCCGCAATGATCTTGTCCACCACGGGTGAGGCGACGAAGGGAGGCAGGTCATCGGGGGTGGCGACGATCTGGAAGGCCCCGGCCTCGCCACAGACGACATGGCCGAAGAAGCGCAGATAGGCTTCGAGCGCGCGGACGTCGTCGAGTATGGGCGGGGTTTCGCCGTTGATCGCATGGACGACGGGCGAGGTCCCGTCGAGCAGGGCGATGTAACCAGGGCCGAGCGCGAACAGCATGGTGCCACCATCGAATCCGGCTTCGGTGGCGGGCCGCCGGGTCAGCAATTCGACCAGCATTGTTTCGGGGTAGAAGAGCGGGCGCTGCACGCGCACGCCATGCACGGCGCGAACGATCGCATTGGTGCCTGCCGCCACGATCTCGGCCACGAGGGTCGCCGCTTTCGCGGGCCCCGGTGTCGTCCACGGTTCTTGCGTGACTGGGGGTAACGGCCAGTCGGGTGCCGGGTCGAGATCGAGCATTGGTGCCGGCGGGACGCTTCCGGCGGCGTTGCGCCGCCGGAAGTTGCTAAGTGCCACGCGACGCCTTATTCGGCCTGGATCTTCACATAGGTGCCCGGCGCATCGTCGAGCACGCGAAGCTTGCCGTCACCGGGCACGCGCGCGGGGACCATGGCGCCCGACTTCTTGGACATCCATTCGAGCCAGTCCGGCCACCACGACCCGGGGTGCTCCTCGGCCTTGCTGACCCAGTCCTCGAAGTTCACGGCGCCGGTCAGGTCGTCGTTGGTCCAGTACTGGTATTTCTTCGCCTCGGGCGGGTTGATGATGCCGGCGATATGGCCGGAGCCCGCGAGGACGAGGCGCACGGGCGCCTTGAAGATGCGGGAGCCCCGGAACACCGACCGTGCCGGCGCGATGTGGTCTTCCTTGGAGGCGACGAAATAGAGCGGCACCTTCACCTTGTTCAGGTGGATCGGCACGCCGTTCATGACGATGGCGCCCGGCTGCGACAGAAGGTTCTTCTGATAGCATTCGCGCAGGTAGAACATGTGCATGGCGATCGGCATCCGCGTCGCGTCCTGGTTCCAGAACAGCAGGTCGAACGGGAAGGGATCGCGGCCGAGCAGGTAGTTGTTCACGACGAAGGACCAGATCAGGTCGTTCGCGCGCAGCATGTTGAAGGTGGTCGACATGTCGCCGCCTTCGAGGTAGCCCTTCTCCGACATGCGCCCGGCGAGGAATTCGAGCTGGTCCTCGTCGATGAAGACGGAGAGTTCGCCGGCTTCGGCGAAGTCGACCTGGGCGGCGAAGAAGGTGCAGGCGGCGATGCGCTTGTCGCCGATCGTCTGCAGATAGGCCAATGTCGCGGCGGTCAGCGTGCCGCCGATGCAATAGCCGATGGCGTTCACCTGGTGCTCGCCCGTCGCCTGCTCGACGGCGTCGAGAGCGGCGAGCACGCCGGTGTTCATGTAGCCCTCGAAGCCGATCTGCGCGAGCTTCGAATCCGGATTTACCCAGGAGACGACGAAGACGGTGAAGCCGTTGTCCGTCGCCCACTTGATGAAGGAATTCTGCGGCTTCAGGTCCAGGATGTAATATTTGTTGATCCAGGGCGGCACGATCAGCAGCGGCCGCTTGTAGACCTTCTCGGTTACCGGCTCGTACTGCAGCAGCTCCATCAACTCGTTGCGGAAGATCACCTTGCCCGGGGTGACGGCGATGTTGCGCCCGACCTCGAAGGCGTTCGGATCGGTCATGCGGATGGCGAGGCGGCCCTTGCCGCGCTCCAGATCCTCG
>JAQVKV010000007.1 GCA_028694545.1 Zavarzinia sp.
TCGAACAGGCGGGCGCTGTCACCCGCGTGCAGGGCGTCGGCTCCTTCGTCGCCACCCGCAAGACCGAACAGGCGATGTTCGAGATCAACAATATCGCGGAAGCGGTGCGGGCCGGTGGCCAGGCCTACGCCTGCCGTGTCATCCGCCTCGAGGCGGAGGCGGATCCCGCCATGACGGCTTTCATGGGACTTGCGCCGGGGGAGCGCTATGGTCGCGCCGTCCTCCTTCACCTCGCGGATGGGGTGCCGGTCCAGCACGAGGATCGCTGCGCCAATCTCGCCTTCGCGCCCGATTTCCTCGATCAGGATTTCACGCGCGTGACGCCTTACGTCCATCTGATGTCGCTCGGGCCGCTGCAGGCGGCGGAACAGGCGTTCGAGGCGGATCTGCCTAGTATCGAACTCGCGCGGCTGCTGCAGGTGCCGCCCAGCCTGCCATGCATCGTGCTGCGCCGGCGTACCTGGTCGCTGAACATGGTGGCCTCGGCCGCGCGGATCACGGCGCCCAGCAACCGCTATCGCTTCTCGGGCGTGACCGGGACCGTGCCGCCCGACGGCCTTGCCCTGCCGCGGCTCTGATTTTCGGCCAGTTTTCACCTGACGCTCGCCGGCAGGCGGCCTTCCGGGGTCGGGCGTGCGTCTTCGCCCTGCAGGGCGGCTCCCGGGCGCAGGGGCTATCTTGTCAAGGGCGAGGTTCGGCTCCCGCGGATTGACGCCGGGTGGCCCGTCGCTTCAGGCCACGCAGGCGGCGGCGTCGACCGGTCGGGGCTCGGTCTGGCCGTCGGGCCCCAGGAAGACGATGGAGCGGGCCAGGTTGACCACGGGACAGGCGTGGTTCGGCCAGATGCGCACCCGTTCGCCGACCACGAAGGGCTGGCCGCCATGGGCGATGAAGCCATGCTCTTCCGACAATCCCGCCACGGGCAGGTCTTCCCCCGGCCTGTCCAGCCGGCAGGCGAGGCCGTAGCCCGCCAGCCGGTCGGAACCATGGGGCCCCTTGTCGCTGCTCAAGGTCTTGGAGCCCGCGTCGACGATGGCGAAGCGGTCGTTGACGCTGACCACGCTCGCCAGGACCGAGAGGGCGATATCGGCCCGGCGGGCCACGCCGAGCGAGACCTGGGTCAGGTCCATGAAGACCGAATTGCCCGGACGGATTTCGGTCAGGCCGTCGAAGCGCTCGGCCAGCCAGACCGTCGGCGTGCTGCCGACCGAGACCACGGGCACGGCCACGCCGGCCGCCCGCAGCCGTTCGGCCAGCGTCACCATGGTCTGCCGTTCCGCTTCGGCCACCGCGCGCACGGCGTCCGGCCCGTCCAGGCCATAGGCGTGCCCGGCATGGCTGAGCAGCCCGGCGAAGACGAGCGCCGGATGGGTCTCGATGCGGCGGGCGAGGGCGAGGGCGCGCGGCCCCCCGGGATCGACGCCGCAGCGATGCAGGCCGACATCGACCTTCACCATGACCTCGAGCTTCATGCCCGCCTCGGTCGCGGCGTCGCCGAGCGCCGTCACGCCGGCCTCGGAATCGGCGATCAGGCGCAGTCGTGCCCCCGTTCGCCGCGCGGCCCCGGTCAGCCGGGCGAGCTTGCGCGGATCGGTCAGCGGATAGGCGACGAGGACGTCGGAAAAGCCGTTTTCGATGAAGACCAGGGCCTCGGAACATTTCGCCGTGGTCAGGCCGACCGCGCCACCAGCGATCTGCCGCGCGGCGATCATCAGTGATTTGTGGGTCTTCACATGGGGCCGCAACGCGACGCTCGCCCTCCGGGCGATCTCGGCCGCCCGGGCGAGGTTCCGCTCCAGCACCGCGCCATCGATCACGACGGCGGGTGTTTCCAGGGCGTGCAGAGCCATTGGTGGGCCTCCATTGCGAGAATTTTCACAAACGGCATACACTTTGAAAAAAATTCTCGCAAAAGAAAATTCACATTGACAAGGCCGGCGATCGGTCGCCGAATGAATTGCCTATTCACGCGCCACTTCCGAGCGGCAGCACAACAAAGCAGCACTCAAAAGAGGACAACCGATGAAGACCACGTTCCTTACCGGCCTCATCGCCGTTGCATTGGCGAGCCTGTCCGGGGCGGCCATTTCCGGCTCGGCCATGGCTGAAGGCATCAAGCGGGGGGGCACGATCACCGTCGGCCGTCCGGACGAGCCGCTGACCCTCGATCCTTTCATCCCGTCGGACAATGGTTCGATCTATGCGATCGCCCAGATCTGCGAGCCGCTGATCTCGGCCGACGCCGACGGCACCGGCCTGGTGCCCGGCCTTGCCGAATCCTGGACCAAGAGCGACGACGGCCTGACCTATACATTCACCCTCCGCGAGGGGCTGAAGTTCTCCGACGGTTCGCCGGTCACGGCCGAGGACGTCAAATTCTCGTTGAACAAGGTGATGGATCCGGCGGCGTCCTACGGCTTCGCCTTCGAGCCGGTCGCCACGGTCGACGTGGTCGACGCCCGCACCGTGAAGATGGTGCTGAAGCAGCCCTATACGCCGATCCTGTCGGCGCTGTCGCTGTTCTCCTCCTCGGTCGTGAAGAAAGCGGCCTATGAGGCGGGCGCGGAGGCCTTCGGCGCGAAGCCGGTCTGCACCGGGCCCTTCATGGTCGGCTCCCACGAGCGCGGCAGCCAGCTCGTCCTGCTGCCCAACCCGCATTACTGGGCCACGGGCGAGGACGGCAAGCCGCTGCCCTATGCCGACAAGGTCGTTCTGCGTTACATGCCGGACAGCAATTCCCGCGTCCTCGGCCTGAAGAACGGCGACATCGACGCCGCCCTGGCGCTGCCCCTCAACCAGGCGGCTTCGGTCAAGGCGACCGAGGGCGTGTCGCTCGAAGTCTCGCCCTCCTATCGGCTCGACTACGTTTATCTGAACAACACCCGCAAGCCGCTCGACGACAAGCGCATCCGCCTCGCCCTCAATTACGCGACCAATCACGCGGCATTGATGAAGGCGGTCTATTTCGGCTATGGCGAGCAGCCGAACAGCTTCATGCCCAAGGTCAACTACTGGTCGCCGGATGTGAAGGCGATCCCCTACGACCTGGACAAGGCCGCCGCGCTGGTCAAGGAAGCCGGCTATGACGGCACGCCCATCCAGCTGATGGTGGATACCGGCAATGCCGCCTCGCGCCAGACCGCGACCATCCTGCAGGCGTCGTGGAAGAAGATCGGCCTCAACGTCGAGATCGTCGAATTCGACAATGGCACCGCCTTCGGCATGACCGAGAAGGGCGAGTACCAAGCCTATGTCAGCTATATCACCAGCGACATCAACGACAGCGACGAACTGGCCACGCTGCAGGGCGATGGCACCGGTGCGACCCGGGGCTTCTTCTCGAACTACAACAATCCCGAGGTCAACAAGCTGCTGGCCGAAGCCCGTACCGAAGGTGACGCGGCCAAGCGTGCCGCGCTCTACGCCAAGGTTCAGGATATCGTCTACAACGACGGCTACAGCGTGCCGCTGAACTTCCTGCCCTATGTCAACGGCTACAGCGACGACCTGAAGAACTGGAAGAACATCACCGTCGGCTGGTGGTGGCTGAAGAGCATGTGGCTC
The DNA here is from genome assembly GCA_028694545.1 of Zavarzinia sp. Taxonomy (GTDB): domain Bacteria; phylum Pseudomonadota; class Alphaproteobacteria; order Zavarziniales; family Zavarziniaceae; genus Zavarzinia. Next base: position 3,565 of record JAQVKV010000007.1, read on the forward strand.
GACAAGTGACGGGTCCCGGGCGGGGGAGGCAATGTTTCCCCGCCCACTCTTCCCCGGCCCACTCTTCTTCGGCCCGGTCTTTCCGGCTCCGCCCGTTCGCCGATCATCCGTGTGAAGGTCCATGAAGGCGCTGCGCTATATTCTCCTCAGGCTCCTCGGCACGCTGCCCGTGCTGATCGGCGTCACCCTGTTCACCTTCCTGGCCATCCAGTTCGTGCCGGGCGATCCCGTCCGCATCATGACCCATGGCCGTCTCGGCGATGCCGAGGTCGAGGCGATCTACGAGCGGCTGGGCATGAACCGGCCGCTGGCCGTCCAATACGGCAGTTTCCTGGTCAATGCCGCGACCGGCGATCTCGGCGAGAGCATCATCCAGAATGCCCCGGTGGCCGACCTCGTGGCGGAAAAGGTGACGCCCACCCTGTGGCTGCTCGGCATGGGGACCCTGCTTTCGGTGCTGATCGCCCTGCCGCTGGCGCTGTTCGCGGCGGCCCGGCCAGACAGTGCCTTCGACCACGCGGTCCGTGCCGCCGGCATGCTCGGCTTCGCCATGCCGCCGTTCTGGATCGGCCTTCTGCTCATCGTCACTTTCGGTCTTGAGCTTGGTTGGCTGCCCATTTCGGGCTTCGGCGCCGGCTGGTGGGGCCATGTCGTGCACATGATCCTGCCGGGTCTCACCATCGCCTTCTTCCTGGCGCCGATCCTGGTGCAGTCGCTGCGCGCCTCGTTGCTCGACGCGCTGGCGGCCGACCATATCGAGGTCGCCCGGGCGCGCGGCATTCCGGAATGGCGGATCTACCTGAAGCATGCCTTGCGCAACGCCCTGCTGCCGACCCTGACCGTCCTTGCCGTCAATGTGAGCTGGCTGGTCAGCGGCGCCGTGGTCATCGAATCCGTCTTCGCCTTGCCCGGCCTCGGCTCGCTGTTGGTCCGCTCGGTCGGCTATCGCGACTACCCGCTGATCCAGGGACTGGCGCTGGTCTTCGCCGTCATCGTCGTGGCGATCAACCTGGTCGCCGATCTCTCCTATGGCCTGGTCGACCGCCGTGTCCTGAGGAAACTGCCATGAGTACCGTCGCGGCCGGCGAGGAGGGGGTGATGGCGGCCGGCCTCGGGCGACGGCTGGCGAGGGAGGTAGCGTCGTGGAGCGTCACGCTGAAGCTCGGCGCCGTGCTGCTCGCCCTGATCGCGCTCGCGGCCCTGATGGCGCCCTGGATCGCTCCCTTCGATCCCGAGGCGCAGGATTACGACGCCATCCTGTTGCCGCCGGGTGGCGTCCACCTGTTCGGCACCGACAATGTGGGCCGCGACATCTTCTCGCGCGTGCTGTACGCGGCACGGCTCGATCTCTCGGCCGGTTTCGCCCTGACCTTCGTGCCGATGATCTATGGCGTGCTGATCGGGGCCTATGCCGGTTACCGCGGTGGCCTGGTCGATGCCGTCGTCGGCGGTATCGCCAATGTCGCGATCGCCTTTCCCTTCCTGGTCATGATCGTGGTCGTGGTGGCGGTGATCGGACCCGGCATCGACGCCATCTATATCTCCGTCTTCCTGCTCGCCTGGACCATGTATGCCCGCCTGGCCCGCGCCGACATGATGGTGGAACGGGCCAAGGACTATATGCTGGCGGCCCGGGTCCTCGGCTTCTCGACGAAGCGGATCGTGCTGCGCCACGGCCTGCCCAATGTGGTCGGCTCGTCGCTCGTCTTCGCCATGTCCGATTTCGTCCTCAACATCCTGCTGTTGTCCGGCCTCAGCTTCATCGGCCTCGGTATCCAGCCGCCGACCCCGGAATGGGGGGCGATGATCGCGGAAGGCAAGGAATTCATTCTCGAAGCCTGGTGGATTAGCACCCTGCCCGGACTCGCCGTGGTGCTGACCGGGACGGCGCTGAGCCTGATCGGCGACGGTCTGGCGCGGCGCTTCAGCGATCGCCACGGAGGTCCGGCATGAACGGCGCGTCCCCCCTGCTCGAGATCGAGGACCTGAGTGTCGTCTTCCACACCCGGAGCGGTCCCGTGCTCGCCAACGATGGTGTCTCCCTGACCCTGCGGGCGGGCGAGACACTGGGCATCGTGGGCGAGAGCGGCAGCGGCAAGTCGGTTTTCTGCCGCGCCATCCTTGGACTTGCCAAGGGCGAGGTGCGGGCCCGTCGCATGGCCTTCGACGGCCGCGACATCGCGGCCATGTCGCGGAGCGAGAAGCAGGCCCTGCGTGGACGCGGCATCGCCATGGTATTCCAGAGCCCGATGAGCAGCCTCGATCCGGTCTGGACCATTGGTGATCAGTTGGTCGAGACGGTTCGTCATCACAAGGGGCTGGACCGCGCCGGCGCCCGCCGGGCCGCCATCGCCCTGCTGGATCGGGTGGGTATTCAGTCGGCGGCGCGTCGCCTCGACGATTATCCGCATCAATGGTCGGGCGGCATGTTGCAGCGGGCTGTGATCGCCCTTGCCTTGGCGGGCGAGCCGCGCCTGATGCTGGCCGACGAACCGACGACTGCGCTCGATGTCACCATCCAGGACCAGATTCTCGCCCTGCTGACCGAGCTTCAGCGCGAGACCGGCATGGCCCTGGTGCTGGTCTCCCACGATCTCGGCGTGATTGCCGAGACGGTCGACCGGGTGGCGGTCATGTATGCCGGGCGGATCGTCGAGACAGCTTCGGTGCGGCACCTGTTCGAGCGCCCCGCCCATCCCTATACGGTCGGCCTGCTTGGTTCGATGGTCGGGGCGGCAGGGCAGGGCGAGAGGCTGCGGCCGATCCCCGGGCAGCCGCCCGACCTGCATCATCTCGGCACGGGCTGCGCCTTCGCGCCGCGCTGTTCGCGGGCGGGCGACGATTGCCACCGCGCGGTGCCCCGTATCGATCCCGCCGCCGCCCATGATGCCGCCTGCCTGTTCCCGATGGAGGCCGAGCGATGACCAATTCCCTATCGTCGCCGCCGGTGACGGCCCCCGCGAGGCTCGCCGTCGAGCGCCTGACCGTCGAGTTCGGCGGGGGCGGCGGCTGGCGCCGGCTGGGCGGAGTTCGTGCCCCCATCGTCCGCGCCGTCGATGACGTGAGCTTCGCGATCGCCCCGGGCGAGACGCTGGGGCTGGTCGGAGAGAGCGGTTCGGGCAAGACCACGGTCGGGCGCGCTCTGGTCGGCCTCGTGCGGCCGACGGGGGGCAGCCTCATGCTCGACGGCCAGGATCTCTCGGCCATCGGCCGCGCCGGGCGTCGGGGCGTGCCCCGGCGGATCCAGATGATGTTCCAGGACCCCTACGGCTCCCTCAACCCGCGCTTTTCCGTGCGCGAGACATTGGCCGAGGTGCTGCGCTTCCATCATATCGTCCCGCCCGACGGCGTCGCCGCCGAGGTTCGCCGCATGATGGATCTGGTTGGCCTGCCGGCCTCCCTGGCCGATCGCATGCCGCGACACCTGTCCGGCGGCCAGCGCCAGCGTGTCGGCCTTGCTCGCGCGCTTGCCGTGCGCCCCTCGGTCCTGGTGCTGGACGAGCCGGTGGCGGCGCTCGACGTCTCGATCCAGGCGCAGGTCCTCAATCTCCTGCAGGACCTGCGCGATACTCTCGATCTCACCATGCTCTTCATCGCGCATGAGCTTGGCGTCGTCCGCTATGTCTCGGACAAGGTCGCCGTGATGTATCTCGGCGCCGTGATGGAGACCGGATCGGCGGCGGAGGTTTTCACGCGGCCCGCCCATCCCTATACGCGCAGCCTGCTCGACGCGATGCCCCACCTCATCGCGGACAAGCGCTCGCGCCCGCCTGTTCTCGGTGGCGAGGGCGGGGAGGCCGCGTCGGGTTGCCGCTTCCGCGCGCGCTGTCCACGGGCCGGCGACGCCTGCGCCGTGGCGCCGCCCCTGGTCGAACTGTCGGCGGGCCATGGTGTCGCCTGCCATTTTCCCGCCGCCTGACTCTCGAAACCGGAGATCCGCCATGTGCGACACTTTCGTAGCGCTTGCGCCCGCCACCGCCACCGGCGGCGTCCTGCTCGCCAAGAATGCCGACACGGAAGTGAACGAGGCCCAGCACCTGCTTAGGCTGCCGGCGCGGCGCTGGTCCGAAGGCGCGCAGGTCCATGTCACCCACCGCGTGATCCCCCAGCCGCGCGAGACTTTCGAGGTGCTGATCGACAAGTCGTTCTGGACCTACGGCGGTGAGATCGGCGTGAACGAGCATGGCGTCGCCATCGGCAACGAGGCGGTGTTCTCGAACCGGCCATCGGCGGGTGACGGTGTCACCCTGATCGATTTCCTGCGCCTGATGCTGGAGCGGGCCCGTGACCGGCACGAGGCCGTGGCGGTGACGACGGAGTTGCTCGCGGCCTATGGCCAGGGCGGCAATTGCGAAATGCGGGGCAACGGCCACTACGAAGGCTCTTTCCTGATTTCCGACCGCACGGGGGCTCTGGTGCTGGAAACCGCCGGCGGCGACTGGGCGACCCGCGAGGTCGCGGGCTTCGCTTCGATTTCCAATGCCTATACGATCCGCGACGACTGGACGGCGACCTCGCTCGACGGTGGGGCCGGACGTGTCGACTTCGCCGCCGCGGTCGGCGATCCGGAACCGTCCATCGCCTGCGGCGCGCTGGAACGGCGCCGGGCTTCCCACGATTTCCTGGCGCGCTATCAGGGCTCGATCGGCGTGCGCACCATGGCCGATCTCCTGCGCTATACCGGCGATGACGGCGACTACCACCCGGCCGACGGCGACCGCGCCACCCGCATCTGCATGCATGCGGGCCCGGTCGAGACCCGATTCTGGCAGGCCACCGGCTCGATGATCTCCGACGTCCGGGGCGATTCCATCGTGGTCTGGGCGACCGCGACCTCGGGGCCCGACTGTTCGGTCTTCAAGCCTGCCTTCTTCGGCGTCGACCTGCCGGACCTCGGGCCCATGCCACGCGAATATGATACGCCCGGCGCCTATTGGTGGCGCCATGAACGGCTGCACCGGCGGGTGATGGCGGATTATCGGGCGATCGTCGCCGACCTGCGGCCCGAAATCGAGACGCTGGAGGACGGTTTCTTCGCCATGGCGGAAACGGCGCGGCGCGGCAGCCAGGCAGAGAAGGCCGAATTCGTCGCTCATTGCTGGCGCGAAGCCGACGCGCTGGAGGCACGCTGGCTTGCCCGGCTCGAAAACCGTCCTTATCACTTTTCCCGGGCCGACTATGGTGCCATGTGGCACCGCTTCAACAGCGCGGCTTCCCTGGAGCTTAGGTGATGGTACAGGAACGAGCAGCCCCGAACGACCCGCCGGCCGAATTGCCGGAGGCCCGGCCCGATCTGACGGGGGTCCAACTGGGCGAGCGGCTGCGCGCCCTGCGCAAGGAAATGGGCTGGACCCTGCAGGATCTGGCGCGGCGCTCCGGCGTCTCGCTCTCGACCCTGTCGAAGATCGAGAATGTCCAGGTCGCGCCCACCTTCGATACGCTGGTCAAGGCGGCGCGTGGGCTCGGCATCAGCTTCGAGACCCTGATCGCCCAGCCGGCGGCCGAGCCAGCCCCCAACGCGCGGCGCGCCGGTGGCCGGCTGATGGTGACCCGGGGTGACGATGCCGTCGGCTTCTCGACCCCCATGTACGAGTACCGGGTGCATGCCAACGGCCTGAAGCGCAAGCATATGACGCCGCTGATCATGGCCGTGAAAGCCCGCACGCGGGAGGATGTGACGGGCTGGAGCAGCCATGAGGGCGAGGAACTCATCCTGATCCTCAAGGGCCGCATCGAGCTGCATACGGAATTTTATGCGCCGGTCGTGCTGGAGCAGGGCGACAGCGCCTATATCGACAGCGACATGGCCCATATGTTCCTGAACGTCGGCGAGGGCGAGGCCCTGATGGCCTCCATCTGCTACTCCGAGGCGATCGACGGGCCGGGCGTGATGGCTCATGTGCCCGGCACCGAAAACGCCGAATCCTGACCTTTTCGAACCGCCGAGGCCGCCATGTCCACCGTCAATGCTTCCGCCCTCGATCATGTCGTCGCGGCTCTGCCGCAGCGCTATCCCGGGCCGGGTGGCGCCGTGGCGGTGGTCAAGGACGGCGTGCCGATCGTCCGCCATGCCTGGGGTTTCGCCAATCTGGAAAGCCGCGCGCCCTTCGGCGCCGCGACCCTGGCGCCGGTCTGTTCGATCACCAAGCAGTTCACCTGCGCGACCTTGCTGACCGTGGCGCCCGATCCCGCCGCTCTCGACGGCGCCGTCGCCGCTCTGGTGCCCGCGCTGGAAGGGCCGAAGCCGACCACCCTCGATCTCGCCAACAACCAGTCGGGACTGCGCGACTATTGGGCGCTCACCGTGCTGTGCGGTGCTGGCCCCGAGGGCGATTTCCGACCGGGTGACGCGCTGCGCCTGATCGCCGCCAACCGCAGCCTGCATTTTGCGCCGGGCACCGCCTATTCCTATTCGAACGGCAATTTCCGTATGCTGGCGATCGCTGTCGAACAGGCGGCAGGCCGTGATTTCGGCGAGATGATGGTCGAACGGGTCGTGCGGCCGGCGGGCATGGAGACGGCTGTCTTCGCGGCCGAGACCGGCGCCCTGCCCGGGGAGGCCACGGGTTACGAGGGGACGCCGGCCAGCGGCTGGCGGCCGGGCGTCAACCGTATCCACTGGTCGGGCGATGCCGGCCTTTGCGCCTCCCTCGACGACCTGATCGCCTGGGAATGTTTCATCGATCGCACGCGGGATGAAGCCGAGGGGCTCTATCGCCGCCTGTCCGGACCCGTGGCCTTCCGTGACGGGACCGAGGCCGCCTATGGCCTTGGTCTTGCCCGCCGCACCCGCTGGGGCCGCGCGATGACGGGGCATGGCGGCGCGATCCGGGGCTGGCGCCTGCAACGTTTCTGGGTGCCGTCCGAACGGCTCTCGGTCGATATCGTCTTCAACCACGAGAGCGACAGCCATGGCGCCGCCATGCATGTGCTGGCGGCGGCCCTCGGGGAAAGCGATGCGCCGGGTCCGTCCGACGCGACCGCGGCGGCGGGTTTCGCCGGCACCTGGATCGACCGGACGAACGGCCTGCTGCTCGACGTCGCGGTCGATGGCGACGGCACCCTGTCGGCAAGCTATGACGGCGGTGCCGAAACCCTCGCCGTCGGCGCCGACGGCATCGCCCGGGGCCTCGACATGACGCTGGCGCCGGCGGGTGGGGCCTTGCGCGTCATCCGCCCGGGCGACGCCATCGACAGTCTGGCGCTGCCTGTCGGTCCGGGCGCCGCCATGGACATCGCGGGGCGCTATCGCTGCGCCGAACTGGGCGCCGAATTCGATGTGGTGAACGCGGGCGGTAGCTGGTTCGGCGGTTTCCGGGGCATGCTCGGCACCGGCCCCCTGATGTCGATGACCCCGACGGGCGGTGACCTGTGGCGGCTCACCTGCCATCGCTCCCTGGACGCGCCGGCGCCGGGCGACTGGACGGTCCAGGTCCGGCGCGCGGACGGCGGCGCGATCGAGGGGCTCACCGTCGGCTGCTGGCTCGCCCGGAACGTCACCTTCGCCCGGGTCGGAGTCTGAGGAGAGGGCCGCCCTCGGGCCCGGAGGCGGATATCCAGCCAGCCTGCCCCCCCCCATCCCATCCCCAATAACCCGCCTTTGGGATAGTTATCCTGACGCGACCGCTGTCCCACGATGCGCATCAAGAAGACGCATCGGGAGAAAGCGCCTCATGAAAGCCACCGCCGCATAGCGCGCGGGGCAACGGCCGGATTTCGTTCGAATAACGGGCGGACGGCGGTCGCCGGCTTTCGGCCCCATGGGGCTTGACGCCACTTCCGAGCAATGACGGGACAGTCGCCGAAGGCGGCGCCCCGACCGTGCGGGCCGTCCGCGTTTCACGCGGCCGGTTGTTCAATACCGCGCCGGCAGGGCAATGGGGGGATCGATGATCGGTTTCACGGGAATGAAAGTCGGTGGCGTTGCAGCCAAGGCGGCGCGGGGCGGGGAAACCCGCAATTCCGCCAACGTCGCCATCATCGGCGTGGCGCGAAAATGACCACTGCTCCTGTCCTTCTGGAACGCGACGGGTCTGTCGCCCGGCTGGTGCTGAACCGGCCGGATGCCGGCAATGCGATCGACCTCGCGCTGGCCCGGTGCCTGCTCGAACATGCGATCGCCTGCGATCAGAATCCGGCGATCCGCTGCGTCGTGCTGACCGCGCGGGGACGCCTGTTCTGCGCCGGCGGCGACGTCGCCGCGATTTCCGGTGAACGGCATCGCATGCCGGCCTTCCTCAGCGAACTCGCGGGCGTGCTGCACATGGCCGTGTCGCGCCTTGCTCGCATGGCGAAGCCGCTGCTCGTGCTCGTGAACGGCCCGGCCGCGGGGGCGGGGCTCAGCCTTGCCCTGCTCGGCGACATCGTGCTGGCGCGGCGGTCGGCCCATTTCACCGTCGCCTATGGCGCCATCGGCCTGACCCCGGACGGCGGGGCGAGTTGGCTTCTGCCCCGCCTGGTCGGGCTGCGCCGCGCCCAGGAACTGGTGGTTACCAACCGCCGGGTTCCGGTGGACGAGGCGGTGGCGATCGGGCTGATCACCCGGATGGTCGAGGAGGAAGCCTTCGCGGCGGAGGGCGAGGCGATGGCACGCCAACTGGCGGCGGGGGCGACGGCGGCCATCGGCGCTGCCCGGGGCCTGCTGCTGCAAAGCCTTGGCAACGGCCTTGAAACGCAGATGGAACTCGAGGCCCGGACGATCGCCGCCGCGGGCGGAGGAGCGGAGGCGCGCGAAGGTATCGCCGCCTTCCTCGACAAGAGAAAAGCCGATTTTGAAGGAGTGAGTTGATGGCTGAGGCCTATATCGTCGAGGCGGTCCGGACGGCGGGTGGCCGGCGCGGGGGCAAGCTGTCGGGCATGCATCCGGCGGACCTCGGCGCCGAATCCCTGAACGCGATCATCGAGCGCACGGGGATCGATCCGGCGGCGGTCGAGGATGTGATCGTCGGCTGCGTGACGCAGGCGGGCGAACAGGCTTTCGCCTTCGGCCGCAATGTCGTGCTCGCCTCGGCGCTGCCGGACAGCGTGCCGGCGGTGACGATCGACCGGCAGTGCGGCTCTTCCCAGCAGGCCGTGCAATTCGCCGCCCAGGCGGTGATGTCGGGCACGCAGGACATGGTGATCGCCGCCGGTGTCGAAAGCATGAGCCGCGTCCCCATGCTCAGCAATTTCGCGCTCCACAAGAAGGAAGGCATCGGCATCGGTCCACTCAGCGAGCGCATCCGCGCGCGTTACGGGGTCGAGGAATTCAGCCAGTTCATGGGCGCCGAAATGATCGCCCGGAAATACGGCTTCGACCGCCAGACTCTGGATCGCTTCGCGCTGGAGAGCCACCGCCGTGCCGTCGCCGCGACCGAGGCCGGCGCCTTCGATCGGGAAATCGTGCCCGTGACCGTGCCCACGGCGGAAGGTTCCGAAGTGCACCGCCGTGACGAGGGCATCCGCTACGACGCGACTCTCGAGGGCATCGGTTCGGTCAAGCTGCTGCGCGAGGACGGGGTGATCTCGGCCGCCAACGCCAGCCAGATCTGCGACGGCTCATCCGCCGCGCTGATCGTGAGCGAGCGGGCGCTGAAGGCGCACAACCTGACACCGATCGCCCGTATCCACAATCTGACGGTCACAGCCGGCGATCCCGTGATCATGCTGGAAGAGCCGATCCCGGCGACCCGCCGCGCCCTGCGGCGCGCCGGCATGAAGATCGAGGATATCGACCTCTACGAGGTGAACGAGGCCTTCGCCCCCGTGCCGCTCGCCTGGCTCGGTGAAATCGGCGCGGATCCCGAGAAGCTGAACGTCAATGGTGGCGCCATCGCGCTCGGCCATCCGCTCGGCGCTTCGGGCACCAAGCTGATGGCGACGCTGATCCACGCCCTGCGGGCGCGTGGCAAGCGTTACGGGCTGCAGACCATGTGCGAAGGCGGTGGCATCGCCAACGTCACGATTGTCGAGGCGCTCTGATCATGGCACTGGAAACGCGCATCACCCGGATGCTCGGCATCGAACATCCGATCATCCAGGGCGGCATGATGTGGGTCGGCCGGGCGGAGCTTGCCGCGGCCGTCTCCAATGCCGGCGGTCTCGGCATCCTGACTGCCCTGACGCAGCCGACACCGGACGACCTCCGGCGCGAGATCGACCGCTGCCGCGAAATGACCGACAAGCCCTTCGGCGTCAATCTGACCATCCTGCCCTCGGTCAATCCGCCGCCCTATGCGGACTATCGCAAGGCGATCATCGACAGCGGGGTGAAGATCGTCGAGACCGCCGGCTACAAGCCGCAGGAACATGTCGAGGACTTCAAGGCCCACGGCATCAAGGTCCTGCACAAATGCACCGCCGTTCGTCACGCCGTGTCGGCCGAGCGCATGGGGGTCGACGCGATCTCGATCGACGGTTTCGAATGCGCGGGGCATCCGGGCGAGGACGATGTCCCCGGTCTCGTGCTGATCCCGGCCGCGGTCGACAAGGTCTCGATTCCGGTGATTGCCTCGGGGGGCATCGGCGATGGCCGGGGGCTGGCGGCGGCGCTGGCGCTCGGTGCCGACGGGGTGAACATGGGCACCCGCTTCTGCGCCACGGTCGAGGCGCCGATCCACGACCGGGTGAAGCAATTCCTGGTCGGCAACGACGAGCGTTCCACCAACCTGATCTTCCGGCGCTTCAAGAACACGGGCCGGGTCGCCAGGAACAGCGTCTCGGACCAGGTCGTGGAAATCTCGACCCGGCCGGACGCCGAATTCAAGGACATCCAGCCTCTCGTTTCCGGGGCGAAGGGGCGAGTCGCCCTGGAAACCGGTGATCTCGACGCGGGCCTCATCTGGGCCGGCCAGATCCAGGGCCTGATTCACGACGTGCCGACCTGCCGCGATCTTCTCGCGCGAATGGTCGCGGATGCCGAAGAGATCATCGCCGGCCGCCTGGCCGGGCTCATCGCCGGCAAGACGCGGAGAGTGGCATGACCAGTCGTTTCGTGGCCATGGATCGCGCTCCGTACGGAACCTCAGGCGTTGTCGTTCTTCCCGTGTCCGGGCTTTCCGATGCGCCGTCGCCGGAGCGGGAAAGTTAAG
>JAQVKV010000469.1 GCA_028694545.1 Zavarzinia sp.
GCTGGCCGAGACGATACTCACGCTCCACCGCCGCCCAGTCGATCGGGACGGCGACCTCAGCGGAACCCTCCATGGCGATGCCCATTCCGGATACATGTCGATTATGTACCCATAATGTGCACAATGCGCACAAAAGTCAAGAACAAAATAAGAACATCACCCCTGGGCGAGCGCATCCACCGCCGCAACCACGGTCTCTGGAAATTCCATCGGGATGAAGTGAGTGGAGCCGGGCACCCGCGCCACCGTGGCCGCCGGCCGGATGGATTTCAGGCCCCGCGCCCCGTCGCTCCGCAGGGTCGAGCCGGTCTCGGCGTAAAGCACGCTCAAGGGGCAGGAAACCCGGGCCACGGTGCGCCAGAAGGTAAGGCCGATGGTGGAGAAGGTCCGCGCTTCCCATTCCGGCGCGCAGGTCAGGCTGACGCTGCCGTCCGCATTGTCCCTGGTGCCGCCGGCGACATAGGCTTCGAGGAATTCGGGCTTCCACGTCTTGAAGGCCCCGCGACCGCTGTAGGCTTTCACCATGACCTCGCGCGAAGGCCAGTCGGCCTTGCGCTTCGCCGCCTGCTCGGCCAGAGGAAGGCGGCCGGCAAGCCCGGCCATGCGGGCCAGAGCGAAAGCCGGCACCGCGATCGCCGGGACGATGGCGGGATCGATCAGCAACAGCGCGGCGGCGAGGTCGGGATGGGCCGCCGCCACTTCGGCACTGACGGCGCCGCCCATGGAATGGCCGATGAGGATCGCCTTCTGCCCCCCCGAAGCCTGCCCCCATTGCCGGAGAATAGGGGCCAGGTCATGGACATAGCGTGTCCACGAGCGCAGGCGCGAGGCCTCCGCCGGCACGGTGGACAAGCCATGCCCCCGCATGTCGACCGCCCGCACGGTGTATCGGTTCGCCAGCACTTCGAGCAGGGGCGCATAGGTTTGCGCGTTCATGCCGGTCGCATGGGTAAGATGGACGAGCGGGGCTTCTCCGAGGGGTGGTCCACCGGCAAGGCAGGAGAAGTGCCCGCCGGTCGCGGGGATCTCGATACGGTACAGGGGCACGCGACGCTTCCTCTTTGTGGGAACCCTATCCTCCGCCATGGACGTGCCCCGGCCAAGCATCGGCGACCGTCGACAGCCATGTGTGCGATGCATTAGCATCACATCACGTTCCCGCCACAAAGGTGTTGTCAGGTAGCATCATGGTCAAACGCTCCACGGACGAGCCCCCCTTGATGCGCGCCCTGTCACCGAAACCCCTGCGTCCCGGCGCCATCGGCGGCGTCGAACCGATCATGCCGCGCACCAAACGCGACCGCACCGGGATCGACTGGGGCCTCGTGCTCATCACCGTCGCTTTCCTCGGCGGGGCCGGCGGCCTCGTCTATTTCGGCTATCTGGCGAATCGCCCGCCCGAGTCGCTGGCCGCGGGCGAGACCCGAATCATCACCGCGCGCCCCGAAACCGTGATTCCCGACGCGCCGGGATCCGGCGCGACCGGCGCCGCCCCGACAGCCGACGGTGCCAGCGCGGACACGCCAGGCAGCGGCTATTCCATGGAGCAGAACGTCACCGGCGGCGACGTCGCGACGCGTCCTGGGGCCCACACCGCCCCCGAGCCTGCGGGCCGCCGCGACGAGCGCCCGCGCTCCGTTGCCCCCGGTACCCTGCAGGCGCCGCCCGGCGTCAAACCGGTGCGTTGAAAAAACAGCACGCACGGCTCTTGCACATCGCCGGCCCCTGTGGCAGTTTCCGCGCCCTGAACGGAATCACGCTGCTGTAGCTCAGTGGTAGAGCACTCCCTTGGTAAGGGAGAGGTCGACAGTTCAATCCTGTCCAGCAGCACCATCCTCCCATTGGAAATCAATGGACTGGATTCCGGCTCATATCCTTTCCCCAGCGATCGAAACCAGAAATCTCCTCCGGGGATCCCCCATCTGTCCGGGGAAAACGTTCACGCACCTTCGAGGCAGACCGCCCCAATGGCGATTCGGTCGCCGCGAATGTTCACCCGCGAGCATCCCGGCATCCGGTCTCCGCCATCGGCCAATCCCGATGGAATTGTCCCGTCCAGAACTGACCGCATGCGAAGAGAGGTCACCATGCCGGCGACAATCGGCCATGGCGTCGAGCGGGGATCTGACGATCCGCGAAGCGACGGCATCGTTCAGGAGCTCCGGGACGCCGTGCCGGATCAGCAGAGGCGAGGTGGGCATTCCCCCTCATGAGGGCCCAGTACTACTCCGCAAGCGCCCAAGGCATTTCATTGGCTTCGATCGTGGTCTTAGTAACCGCGACGATTTGCCGGGTAAACTCGGTGACGGCCTTGGTCGGCGGCCGGTTTTTCCGCCGGATCATGGAACGCGAGATCTGGATGTCCATCACCGGTGCCCCGACGAATTCCGATCGTCGCAACTCCTGCCAGAGCGATGACGGCAGCCCCAGGTAATAACCAGCACCAGCCCGCACCAGCGGATGGATGGACGCGATCGCATCGACCTCCACGACCGGCGTCTGCGGCAGATCCGAAAGATGAAGGTCCTTCGCGTCCATCGCGTATTTCGACACGATCAGGGGCAACCCCTTCAACTGCTCGAAGGAAATGCTTTCGCTCTTGAATGTCCAATCCTCGGGCCTGCCGATGAGCCAGAACGCCTCGGTATAGAGGGGCACGATGTCGATATCGGGATGATCCTTCGGCAGCGACACGATCGCCATGTCCAGCTTGTCCTTCAGCAACAACTCCTGGACGACCCGTGAATTCCCTTCCGTCAGATAGAATGTGACATTGGGAAAGCGGAGCAGGAATTCGGGGATCGCCTTGCCGATCAGGGACATGGCCACACTGGCCGGAAAGCCGAGCCTGATGCTGCCGGTCGGCGCGGCGGCGGTCGCCCGGACCTCCGCCTCCATCTGGGCCGACAGGGACAGGAGACGCGATGCCCAGTCCCGCAAGACGAGCCCCGCCTCGGTCGGGGTGATGCCGTGAGTGTGCCGGACGAGCAGCGGAACGCCGATATCCTCTTCCAGCTTCTGGATACGTCGTGTCAGCGCGGGCTGGGCAATGTTCAGGACCACCGACGCCTGGCGGAGCGTTCCGCTGTCAAGCACCGTCAAGAACTGCCTAAGAGTGACCAGACTTGGAAGCATGAAAAACTGTACACGTGAAAGGCGGCCAGGTGTCAAGAAAAGCATCCCATGCGTCGCCGCCCCTTCCCGTAACCCTTCATATCCCACGGTGACGCACGGCCGCGGGGTGGCCGGGGTGATGCGCGATCGCTATCACCGGTATCGCCAATAAGTAATTGTGAGCGCCCCCTTTTCAAAAATACGCTTGTTCATAACGCATCCCAATGGGGGAAAGTCATGAGCACCGTTCAGCG
>JAQVKV010000470.1 GCA_028694545.1 Zavarzinia sp.
CGAGGCGAGGATCATCACCTTGCGCCGCTCGCCATTGGAGCGGATCTGCCAGTCCATGGTGAAATGTTCGGCGATCGCGGCGAAACCGTCGCGCACGGAGGTTACCGAGGCATCCTCGCCCACCACCTCGAAGTCGACGCGCATGAAGAAACGGCCCGTCTCGATATCGTCGAACTGATGGGCCTCGAGGATATTGACGCCAGCATCGAACAGATAGGTCGAGACACGGGCGACGATGCCCGGCCGGTCGGGGCAGGACAGGGTCAGAATCGCAGCATTGGACATGGGTTCTCTCGCGATTGGCTCGACGGTGCGGTCAAAAAGCCTTTCGACCGCCAGACGTCAAGCCCGCATCAACAGTCGAGGGTGGTGTCGCGCTCCCACTGGGTCAGATGCCGTGCGTAGGCATTCCAGTCGTCGTGCTTCAATTTCAGGTAGGAATCGACGAAGCCGGCACCGAGACCGGCCCGCAGCACCGTGGATTTTTCCAGCAAGCGCAAGGCATCCAGCAGGTTCAGCGGCAGCTTCTTCGCCGCCTTCGCCTTGTGCCCCTCGGTATACATGTTGATGTCGAGGCGCTTGCCCGGATCAAGGTCCCGCGTAATGCCGTCCAGCCCCGCGACCAGCACGGAGGCCGGCATCAGATAGGGATTGGCCGCCCCGTCGGCGAGACGGAATTCAAAGCGCCCGGCATCCGGTATACGGATCATGTGGGTGCGGTTGTTGCCCGTATAGGTGACCGTGTTGGGCGACCAGGTGGCGCCAGAAAGCGTCACGGGGGCATTGATCCGCTTGTAGGAATTCACCGACGGGTTGGTCAGGGCGCAGAGGGCCGGCGCTTCCGCCATGACCCCGGCGATGAAGGCATAGGCGGTCTTCGACATGCCAAGCTCGCCCGCCGGATCGGCGAAGGCGTTCTCGTCGCCGCGCCACAGCGAGACATGCATGTGGCAGCCGCTGCCGGTCAGGTTGATGAAGGGCTTCGGCATGAAGGTGGCACGCAGGCCATGCTTTTCCGCGATCGACTTCACCATATATTTGAAGAAGGCCTGACGATCGGCGGTGACGAGGGCGTTGTCATATTCCCAGTTCATCTCGAACTGGCCGTTCGCGTCCTCGTGGTCATTCTGATAGGGCTTCCAGCCGAGTGACAGCATGGCGTCGCAGATTTCCGTGATGACCTCGTAGCGGCGCATCAGGATCAGCTGGTCGTAGCAGGGTTTGTCCGCCGTATCGGCCCCGTCCGAGATCGACTTGCCGTCGGGCGTGATGAGGAAATATTCGCATTCGACACCGGTCTTCATTTCGAAGCCGGCCGCGTCCGCCGCCGCCATCGCCTTCTTCAGCACCGTGCGCGGCGCCTGTTCCACGATCTTGCCGTCCATCCAGAGGTCGGCGGCAAGCCAGCCGACCTCGGGCTTCCACGGCAACTGGATCAGACTGGCCGGATCCGGCACGGCGAAGAGATCGCTGTCGGCCGGGCTCATGTCCAGCCAGGTGGCGAAGCCGGCGAAGCCGGCACCGTCCCGCGCCATGCCCCCGATCGCCGAGGCGGGCACCAGTTTCGCCCGCTGTACGCCGAAAAGATCGGTGTAGGAGATCAGGAAGTACCTGATGCCTTTTTCCTTGGCGGCCAGCGCCAGATCCGTCGTCATATGCCTCGCCCGCCCTGTCAGATGTCCATGGTCATTCAATAGGTCCCACGCCCCGGGATCCAGTCCGTACCGGCCAGCGGCACCTTGGCCATGGCGGCCGCCTCGACCGTCAGGGCAACCAGATCCTCGGGCTCCAGATTGTGGACATGGCTCTTGCCGCAGGCGCGCGCGATCGTCTGCGTCTCCAGCGCCAGCACCGCCAGGTAGTTGGCGAGGCGCCGGCCGGCCAGCACCGGATCGAGATGGCGCGACAGCAAGGGATCCTGCGTCGTGATACCGGCGGGATCGCGTCCCTCGTGCCAATCGTCATAGGCGCCGGCGGTGGTGCCCAGGGCCTTGTATTCGGTCTCGTGCACCGGATCATTATCGCCGAGCGCGACCAGCGCCGCCGTCCCGATGGAGACCGCATCGGCGCCAAGCGCCAGACATTTGGCGACATCGGCCCCATTGCGGATACCGCCCGAGACGATGAGCTGCACCTTCCGGTGCATGCCGAGGTCCTGCAACGCCTGCACCGCCGGCCGGATTGCGGCGAGCAGCGGTAGACCGACATGCTCGATGAAGACTTCCTGCGTCGCCGCCGTGCCGCCCTGCATGCCGTCGAGAACGACGACGTCGGCCCCGGATTTCACCGCGAGCGCCGTGTCGTAATAGGGCCGCGCCGCGCCGACCTTTACATAGATCGGCTTTTCCCAATCCGTGATCTCGCGCAATTCCCCGATCTTGATCTCGAGATCGTCGGGCCCGGTCCAGTCCGGGTGCCGACAGGCGGAGCGCTGGTCGATGCCCTGCGGCAGGCAGCGCATCTGCGCGACGCGCTCGGAAATCTTCTGGCCCAGCAGCATGCCACCACCGCCCGGCTTAGCCCCCTGCCCAACCACCACCTCGATGGCGTCGGCCTTGCGGAGATCATCCGGGTTCATGCCGTAGCGCGACGGCAGATATTGATAGACGAGGATCGAGGAATGGCCCCGTTCCTCTTGAGTCATGCCGCCATCGCCGGTCGTGGTCGAGGTGCCCATGGCGGAGGCGCCGCGCCCCAGCGCTTCCTTCGCCTCGGCCGAGAGCGAACCGAAGCTCATGCCCGCGATGGTGACCGGGATCTTCAGTTCGATCGGCTTCTTCGCGAAACGGTCGCCGAGCACGACATTGGTCCCGCATTTCTCGCGATAGCCTTCCAGCGGATAGCGGCTCATGGAGGCGCCGAGGAAGAGCAGGTCGTCGAGATGCGGCACCTTCCGCTTGGCACCACCGCCACGGATGTCGTAGAGGCCGGTCGCCGCCGCGCGGCGGATCTCGGACAGGGAATAATCGTCGAAGCTCGCCGACTTGCGCGGGAAAGTGTGGGGATTGTGGTAACTGCTCATGTCCCGCCCCCGCTCAATAGGCGTCGAGATTGTCGATGTGGAAATTGTAGAGCTTGCGCGCCGAGCCGTAGCGCCGGAACTCGGCCGGATCGACCGTGCCCTCGATCCCCGCCGCCTTCAGCCGGGCATGGAGTTCCGCCTTGTGCTCGTCCCGCATCTCCTTCTCGATGCAGTCGGCGCCGAGGCTCGCGACCTTGCCGCGCACGTAGAGCTTCGCCTCGTAGATGGAGTCACCCAGCGCCTCGCCGGCATCGCCCAGCACGACGAGGCTACCGGCCTGCGCCATGAAGGCGGACATATGGCCGATGTTGCCCTTCACCAGGATGTCGACACCCTTCATCGAG
>JAQVKV010000471.1 GCA_028694545.1 Zavarzinia sp.
GAAGCCTCCAGGCCGACGAAAATCGCCTCGCCGACCAGAAAATGCCCGATATTCAGTTCGACCACGTTCGCGATGGCCGCGACCGGTTTCACCGTCTCGAAAGACAGGCCGTGCCCCGCATGGCATTCGAGGCCGAGGCCCGCCGCCACGTCGGCCGCGCGGCGCAGACGATCCAGTTCGGCGGCGCGCGCCGCTCCCTCGACTTCGCAGTAAGCCCCCGTGTGCAATTCGACCACCTGGGCGCCAAGCGCCTTGGCGACCGCAAGCTGCACTTCCTCGGGATCGACGAAGAGCGAGACACGGATGCCCGCGTCGACCAGGCCGCGGATGAAGGGGGCCAGGGTGCGATGCCCGACCGCAACATCGAGTCCGCCTTCCGTGGTCTTCTCCTCGCGCTTCTCGGGCACCAGGCAGCAGGCGTGCGGCCGATGCGCCAGCGCGATCGCCAGCATTTCGTCGGTCGCCGCCATCTCGAGGTTCAGCGGCAGGTCGATCTCGTGGGCGAGACGCGAGATATCGGCATCCGAAATATGGCGCCGGTCCTCGCGCAGATGCGCCGTGATGCCATCGGCCCCGGCGGCGGCGGCCATCCGCGCCGCACGCACCGGATCCGGATGAATGCCGCCCCGCGCGTTGCGGATGGTGGCCACGTGATCGATGTTCACGCCAAGACGCAGTACAGTGGCCATGGCGGCCCCTCCTTCCGATTTGGCCGAGGCCGCTTTACTTGAGGCCGCGGCTGCCCGGCTTGACCGCCGGCACGGCGGCGAGTTCAGGCGGCAGCGCGTCGGCCGGATAGCTCGGCACGTCGAGCCGGATCAGGGGGATCAGTGGCACGCCGATGTCGGCCTTGCCGTTGGAGCGGTCGACCAGGGCCGCGCCCGCAACCGGCTTGCCGCCCAGGGCGCCGATGACATCGATGCACTCGCGCGACGAAAGGCCGGTCGTGACCACGTCCTCGACCATCAGGCAGCGCGCGCCTTCCGGAATGTCGAAGCCCCGGCGCAGGGTGAACTGCCCCTCGACGCGTTCGACGAAGATCGCCGGCACGCCGAGCTGACGGCCCATCTCGTAACCGACGACGACCCCCCCCATGGCGGGCGAGACGACAAGATCGATTGCGCCTTCCCCCAGCGCCGCGCGCAGCTTGTCGGCAAGGGCGGCGCAAAGGCGCCCGGCCCGGCGCGCGTCCATCAGGACACGGGCGCACTGCAGGTACATGGGACTGCGCAGGCCCGAGGAGAGGATGAAATGACCTTCGAGCAACGCGCCGGCGGCGCGGAACTCGTCCAGTACCTGGGCCTTGTCCATGCTGATCTTTCCCTGACTTGATCCGCCCGAAGGCGGTGCCGCTCAGCCGCGGGCCCGTTCGACCGAACTGATGGCCGGGTTGGCGCGCAGCGCCGCGACGATGGTGGTGAGATGTTTGACGTCCCGGACCTCTATGTCGATCATCATTTCGACGAAATCGGTGGTGCGGTCGGTGAACTTCAGATTCACGACGTTGCCCATGCCCTTGGCGATCACATTCGCCACGGTCGAGAGCGCGCCCGGCTCGTTGGCGACGACGGCGGTGATGCGGCCCGTGTGCGGCCCGTCGCTCTTGTCCGACGACCATGCGAGATCAAGCCAGCGTTCGGGCTGGTCGTTGTATTGTTCCAGCATCTTGCAGTCGATCGAATGCACGGTCACCCCGCGCCCGGTCGAGACGATGCCGACGATGCGGTCTCCCGGCAAGGGGTGGCAGCAGCCGGCATAATGGATCGCCATGCCCGGGATCAGGCCCTTGATCGGCACGCCCTTGCCGGCGTTGCGCCCGCCCCTGGCCCGGCTGATGGGCACGACCTTGCCCAGGTCCTTCAGCTTCTCGCCCGGGAAGACCGCCTCGACGACGGCGCGACCGGTGACCAACCCCTGGCCGACCGCGACCTGCAGGTCCTCGACGGATTTCTGGCGGAAGTTGCGCAACACGGCCTCGACCGCCTTTTCGCTGACTTCGTGGCCGCCCTGCTGGAATGCCTTGGCGATGATTTCTTTGCCGAGCGCCAGATATTGATCGCGCTGCTGGCCGCGCAGGAAGCGCCGGATGGCGGAACGCGCATGGCCGGTGACGACGAGATTCTCCCAGTCGGCGCTGGGGGTCTGGGCCTTCGAACGCACGATCTCGACCTGGTCGCCGTTGCGCAATTCGGTCCGCAGCGGCTGCAGCCGGCCGTTGATCTTGGCGCCGACACAGGTATGGCCGACCGAGGTATGGACGGCATAGGCGAAGTCGAGAGGCGTTGCCCCCGTGGGCAGGGCGATCAGGTCGCCGCGCGGCGTGAAGCAGAAGACCTGATCCTGGAACATCTCGAGCTTGGTATGTTCCAGGAACTCCTCGGGCGTCGAGGCATGCTCGAGGATCTCGAGCAACTCGCGCAGCCAGCGGTACTGCATGCCGTCGGTCGGCACCACGGGCGGGGCCTCCGCCCCTTCCTTGTAGTGCCAGTGGGCGGCGACGCCGAGCTCGGCGATCTCTTGCATCTCGCGCGTGCGGATCTGCACCTCGATCTTCTGGCGTTCGGGCCCGATCACCGTCGTGTGCAGGGAACGGTAGCCGTTCCGCTTCGGGGTCGAGATGTAGTCCTTGAAACGCCCGTGCACCATCGGATAGGCGGCGTGAATGACGCCCAGCGCCCGATAGCATTCGCCGACGTCATGCACGATGACCCGGAAGGCCATGATGTCCGAGAGCTGCTCGAAGGAGATGTTCTTCTCCTCCATCTTGCGCCAGATGGAATAGGGCCGCTTCTCGCGCCCGTGCACCGCGCAGTCGACGCCGCCGGCGACAAGTGTCCGGTGCAATTGCTCGGACACTTTCGGGATCAGGGTGCCGCCCTTTTCGCGCAGGAATTCCAGCCGGGCGAGAATGCCCGCGCGCGCATCCGGATTGATCTGGGCGAAGGCCAGATCCTCGAGCTCCTCGCGCATTTCCTGCATGCCGATACGCTCGGCCAGCGGCGCATAGATCTCCATCGTCTCGACGGCGATGCGCTTGCGCTTCTCCGGATCCTTGATGAAGTGGAGCGTGCGCATGTTGTGCAGGCGGTCCGCCAGCTTGACCAGGAGGACACGGATGTCGTTCGACATCGCGACCAGAAGCTTGCGGAAATTCTCGGCCTGGCGCGCCGATTCCGAGGCCGGGCGTTCCAGCTTGGAGAGTTTGGTGACGCCGTCGACCAGTTGGGCGATCTTCGGCCCGAACATCTTCTCGATGTCCTCGTAGGTCGCGACCGTATCCTCGATCGTGTCGTGCAGCAGGGCGGTAACGATGGTGTTACTGTCCAGCTTCAGTTCGGTGAGGATGCCCGCCACTTCGAGCGG
>JAQVKV010000472.1 GCA_028694545.1 Zavarzinia sp.
GTGGTGCCGGGGTATTCCGTCCGGAACAGGCCACGCTTCTGAAGGATGGGCACCACCGAGCGGGTGAAGGCCTCGAAACTGCCGGGCATTTCGGTCGGGGTCATGATGAAGCCATCGCAGCCCTCGCCCTCGAAATAGGCCTGGAGCTGGTCGGCGACCTGCTCCGGCGTACCGACGACCTGGGGGCAGAGTTCGCTGGTCGCGAAGCGTTTCGCCGCCTCGCCCAGGGTCAGGCCCTCGGCCTTCGTGCCTTGCAGGATGACGTCAAAGGACCCGCGCGAGCCTTCCTCGACAGGAATATCGGCCAGCGGCTTGTCGATCGGGTATTGCGTAAGGTCGATGCCGGTATGGGCCGAGACCAGGGCAATGCCGAGCGCGGGATCGACCAGCTCGTTGATGAAAGCCTGCTTCTCGCGCGCGATCGATTCGGTTTCGCCGATGATCGGGTCGATCGAGGTCAGGATCGCGCAATGGTCGGGGTTGCGCCCGGCCTTGGCCACGCGGCCCTTGATGTCGGTGTAGAACGCCTGCATCGACGGCAGGTCATGCTGCAGGGTGAAGATCAGTTCGGCGCAGCCGGCGGCGAAATCGCGCCCGCGCGGCGAGGAGCCGGCCTGCATGATCACGGGATGGCCCTGCGGGCTGGGCGGCACCGGGAAGGTACCCTTGGCGCCGACATACTGGCCCTTGAAGTCGGTCGGTCGGATCTTGTCGGCGTCGATGAAGCGGCCGCTCTCCTTGTCGAGCAGCAGGGCGCCATCGGACCAGGCGGTCCACAAGTCCATGCAGGCGTCGAGCATTTCCTGCGCCCGGTCGTAGCGCGGGCCGCGCGGCAGCAGCCGCTCCTGACCGAAGACCTGCGCCTCGCGGTCGGCGACCGAGGTGACGACGTTCCAGGCGATGCGCCCGCCGCTGAGCAGATCGAGCGAGGCAAGCACACGAGCGATCGCATAGGGCGGCACGAAGCTGGTCGACATGGTGACGCCAAGGCCGATATGGCGCGTGACCCTGGCCATCATCGAAACCAGCGGCACCGGGTCGAGCATCGACATCTGACCACCCCGGGCCATGATCGTGTCGTTGTAGAAGGCGGTTGCATCCGCGAAGAAGAGGGCATCGAACCTGCCCTGCTCGAGCGTGCGGGCGAGATTTTCCCAGAACGCCGGATCGAGGAAGCGGTTCTCGGTCTCCGGGTGGCGCCACATCGCGTGATGGTGGGATGTCGGCCCCGACATCAGGAAGGCGACGAAATGCATCTGTCGTGACATGGGAAATCTCGCTGCAGACCACACCGGAAACTGTCGACAGATCTGCAAACAGCATGCCAGCCCCGCTTTTCCGACTGAAATCGGCCACGCACTTGAAAATTGAAGCAATTTGAATGTGCAGCGGACGCGGCCCGCCTGCCGCGCTGCACAAAATCTGTGCTCAGTCTGGTATTTTTTTATGCATACAGATCTGTCGACAGATATGCCGCCAATGTTGTCCGCATTATGCTATTGTAATCCCGATGCGCTTCCGGCATCCGGGATGGATGATCGCGGCGTCGGCCGCCGCCTCCGGCTATCAGGGAGTCGCCCCAGGCCATGACCGAACAGATACGGCCGTTGCCGGCAGAACAGGCGGAGCCCCGCGAAACGGCGACGGAAATGAGTTATCGCCTGATCCAGGACATGGTGATTTCCTTCGCCATCCGTCCGGGCGAGAGGGTGAACGAAAGCGAGCTGTCGCGCCGCCTCGGCGTCAGCCGAACCCCTTTGCGCGAAGCCCTGAACCGCCTCGCTTCCGAGAATTTCCTCGATTTCGTGCCGGCCAAGGGCTTCTTCCGCAAGGAAGTCCGGCCCAAGGAAATCTACGACCTGCTCGAATTGCGCATCGCGCTGGAGAGCGCGGGGGCACGCCTCGCGGTCCAGAACGCCAGCGACGAAGACATCGCCCGGATGCGTACGATGGCTTACGAGCTGAGCAATATCGCCGACCTCGCGCCGTCCGCGATCGTGCCGAAGGACGAGGCGTTCCACGAGACGCTGACCGGGCTTTCCGGCAATGGCGAGATCCTGCAGACCCTGCGCGCCGTCAACACGCGCATCCGGCCCTTACGCTATCTGGGGATTCAGCCGGGCCGCATCGTCGCCGCCAACCGCGAACACGAGGAAGCCTATGAAGCCCTCGTCGCCCGCGACGCGGACCGCCTCGTCGCCCTGCTCGTCGACAATATCTGGCGCCCGCGCGACGAGATCGAACGCGCGGTCCGCGAACTCTATGGCGAAATCTATGTCCGCGGCCGGGCGGGCGGCCTGTAGACCCGGGGCCCGCGCCGCCTCACCAGGCGTAATTGGAGGTGATCCCCGCTTCCACGATGCCGTGGTTGGCCGTGATCTTCTGATCGGGCGACAGCGTGTTGAAGCCCGACTGGTCGAGCGGCAGCGCATAGGTGATTCCGAAGTCCAGGCTCACACCGTCCAGCAGGGCCCGGCTGAAGCCGGCGGCGATATTGTGCTGCATGACCGCCGGCGCCACGGTGTTGAGCAACGTGTCGCGGCCACCGTACAGCCTTGTCGCATAGGCATAGCCGGCGCGCAGCGCCAGGGTTTCGCTCAGGCGCTGCTCGACCCCGAGATGGAAGATCCACTGATCCTTCCAGCCGAAGCCTGTCCCCTCGTCGCTCCCGAGCAAGGGATTCCCGGGCACGAGCGGGTCGACGAAGCGATTCGCCAGCGCCGGCACGCCCGACTAGAAGACGCCCTGAACATCGGCGGCGATGACGAAATCATCAGCACGGTCGCAGGCGACACCGAGGGTGAGGATCGCCGGCAGGTCCAGATTGCCGCCTTCCGGCAGCAGGCCACGATACTTCCTGTACCGCCGCATGTCCGCCTCGGTCTGATAGGCGATGCCGATGGCCAATCCCTCCCCCTCGTAATGAATGCCGATCTTGGCGGCATAACCGAAAGCGTCGTCGATACCATTGTCGCTCGTCGCGGCGGGATCGATGGAAGCCGGGGCCAGGGCGCCGAAACCCTTGGCCTTGAAGCGGGAATAAGCCAGGGCCGGGGACACGCCGACGGACCATCCGGGGGTCAGCCGGTAGGCGATCATCGGGGTCACGAACAGCGCGCTGGTGTCGAGCGTGCTTTCGCCACCGCACAGCGGGCCGGACGGCAGGCCGAAGGGGCAGTTGGAGCGGGCATGATCCGGAAAGGCCACGCCGAGGCCGAACAGCCCATAGGCGGAGAAGCCGAGCGCCCAGCGATCGTCGAGGCGATAGGTCGCCGAGAGGAAGGGCACCTCGAAGAAACGTTCCTTGTTGTCCGAATGACCGGGTTCGAGCGGAAACGGCCCGGCGCCGGCGCCGGAGACG
>JAQVKV010000473.1 GCA_028694545.1 Zavarzinia sp.
GCAGATCGACCAGGCGGCTACTGGCAACGTAAACCTGACCGACGCAATCCTGATTCTGTTCTTGTCCGCTTGCTGGGCCTTCATGCTCAAACAAGTGCCGTCGATCGCCGGCGGCATGGTGGGGACAGTGGGTGTCTCGGGCGCCGGAGCGATGGCGGAAATGTTCATGCGCCCGATTACCCGCGCCCTGACTGGCGCGCCCATCATTAGCCGGTGGATGCGCGAACGTGCAAATAAGCGGTTCGGCGAGGCCTTCGAGCGCGGGCGCGAACGCGCGCGCGAGCGCCGGCGGGCGAAGGCTCGGCAGAAGGATTAACAGGTGAGCGCGCGCGATACCCTCATGGCAATGGTCCGCAGCTCGCGCACGCTGCGGTGGCTGATATGGGCTTGGCGGATCACGTTGGCCTGGCCGGCGCTGCGCGCGATGTGGACCGCCGGCGGCCACCTGGTCGACGGGCATTACGGGTACGCCGTCCTGTGGCTCATTGCGGCGGTGGTGCTTGCCGCCATTGGGTTGCTGATCGGCCTAACTGTCCTGCGCGACGAGCAGCAGCAAGCGGATCGGCGCATGTACGTAATCGACTGCGAGACTGGCAACGTAACCAGGTTGCCCAGGTCTCGGAGGAAATAGCGGCGGGCAAAACGGTGCTGCTAACACCGCCACCCGCCTAACCATAAACCCGACTTACAAGGAGTCGAAATCATGGCTGCATGTGATGATAGCCCCGCCGTACAACTGTTTCATATCAATGCGCGCAACGGCCGCCGCGCGCGCCCTGAGTTGTGGGGCGACGCCGACGAGCTGCGCCCCGGCCTGGCGGCTGACGCCCTGCGCCGGCTGGCCGATGTCGTCGACGGGCAAACCTGCCGCGTTGATGTCGGTATGGCTGCCGGCGGCGAGCTACGTATCGGGATTGTCCCGTGCGACGCCGGCGCGATGGTGCCGGCCGGCGCGATTGCCGCCGCGTTGCTCGGCTTGTCTGGAGGTTCCCAACATGATCGAAACCGACGAATGGGATGATCTGCCGCTGAAGGAGCGGCAGGAAATCATCCGCTACGCCATCCGCAGCGCCTCCAGGCCTGGCCTGATCCTGGCCGCCCTGGGGCCGGTCGCCGCCGTGGCGGCGTTCTTGTTGGCAATGTATTTCGCGCGCTGATAAGCGCGTTTCGCCCGTCCACCTGGTCGGGCGCGGATTGAAACCTCTTGATCGGCTATGCCGTCTTCGTCTTGTATCACCCGCCCTAGTGGCGAGTGCGGATTGAAACATTGAAACACCCCCCGCCCGCCTGGGCGGGGCCACCCCCCGGCGGTATGATGGCGGATCGCATCAAAACGATACCAACATCATGCGCCGCGCCCTCTCCCTGATCTGGCGACTCGTCGCCTTCGCCCCTGCCGCCGGCCTCGCCGTCGCGGCGGCGGGCAATCTTTGGTATGGCAAGATCGCCGATGGCGTCGTCGCCGGCCTGATCGGCGCCGTCCTGGCCTACCTGGCCGCCGGCTGGACCGGCCTACGCGGATCGCGCGGGGATACCGTCCTGCGCGGCGCCGACGTGCTCGATGCCGACCAGGCGCGCCGCGCCCTGCGCCGGCGCACGGGCAAGCGCCCGCGCTCCGAAATCATCCACCTGGGCGGCGTCCCGGTCGCGCACGCCGTCGAGACTGAGCATTTCCTGATCGCCGGCAAGACGGGCAGCGGGAAGACGCAAGCCATCCAGGAGATTTTGCGGGTCGCCGCGGCACGCAATGAGAAAGCCATCATCGCCGACTCGGGCGGCGGTTTCCTCTCCAGGTTCTACCGCGCCGGCGCGGTCATCTTGAACCCCCTCGACGCCCGTTCGGCCGCCTGGTCCCCCTTCGCTGAAATCCGCCATGACTACGACTGCGACCGGATCGCGCGCTCGGCCATCCCCGACGCCGAGGGCTCATCGAAGGAATGGAACTTCTACGCGCAAACCCTGCTCGCCCAGGTGCTCCGGGCGCAACATGCCGCCGGCCGCTACTCCATGCGCGAGCTGCTGCGCCTGGTCAGCGCCGCCGACGCCGACGAGCTGGCCGAGGTCCTGGACGGCACCCCGGCCGCCATCCTCACCGCGCCGGGCAATGAAAAAATGCTCTCGAACACCCGGGCCATCATCGCCGTCTATCTCGCGGCCTGGCACTACCTGCCCGACCGGGGCGACTTCTCGCTCCGGGATTGGGTCCGCGACGATGCCCGGCGCGAGTGGGTCTATCTCACCTACCGCGATGACCAGCTCGCCCTCCTGCGCTCGCTTGTGGCCTGCTGGATGGACCTGGCCATCGTCGAAGGCCTCAGCCTCGACGAGAGCCGCGACCGCCGCCTCTGGTACGTTCTCGACGAGCTGGACAGCCTCGGCAAGGTCCAGACCCTCGACGCGGGCCTTACCAAGCTGCGCAAGTACGGCGGCGCTGTCGTCTCCGGCCTGCAAACCGTCGCCCAGGTGCGCGCGACCTACGGCCGCGACCTGGCGCAAACCCTTCTGTCCTGCATGAGTAACAAGCTGATCCTGGCCGCCGGCGACGCCGAGACGGCCCGGTATTTCGAGCAGGAAATCGGGCAGCAAGAGGTCTTGATCGAGCAGCGTAGCGTGTCGACCAGCAGCTCGGGGATGTTCGGCGGCGGCTCCGGCTCGGCCAGCCGGTCGACGAGCTACCAGCAGCGCCAGCAAGCGGCCGTGTTGGCATCGGAGATTCAGGGCCTCCCCAACCTCTCGGGGCTGTTCCGCCAGGTCGGCGAGCCCTGGGCCTGGGTGTCCCTGGCCTACCAGGTCATGCCGGCGGTCGCGCCGGCGTTCGAGGCGGCGCATTGATGCATGCGGCGCCAGCTCGCACCGTCATTTCCGGCGATGCTCGAGGCGGCGGCCGTCATCGCCGAATGTGACGATGTGAGATCTCCGGACCTGGCCAGCCTCGCCATTTCCGGCGAGGCTGCAGGGCTCAGTAGCCCCGGATAATCATGTAGTCGTTGCCTTCGCCGTAGCGGCCGGCGCTCGGATCGACGCGGACGCACAGCCGCCCGCGCTCGCCTCGGTTGCCGCACGTCGTCACGTCGGCCCGCCCTCCCCGCTTTTCGAGGTCCGCGACGACGGCCGCCAGGTGGTCGCGCTCGGCCGTCAGCGCGCGGATGTCGGCGGCCGATGGAAGTATCCACCAGGCGGCCAGGATCGCCGCCAGGACCACGCCCAGGCCGCCGGCGGCGCCGGCCAGGAAGCGCTTCCACCCCAGGGCCTCGGCCGCCGCCTCCAGCCGGGCGGCCGCCCGCTCGGCGTCGCGGCTCGTGCCATCCAGGCGCCGGGCGATGCCGTCCGCAATGCCCTTGCCGACTGTCTCC
>JAQVKV010000474.1 GCA_028694545.1 Zavarzinia sp.
GCCGAACTTTCCTTCGCCACCGGGCTTGCCCTTCATGACGCGCTGGCGGCGCTCACCGGGGCAGGGGACCGTTTCCGCCTGAAGTGGCCGAACGACATGCTGCTCGAAGGCGCCAAGCTTTCGGGCATGCTGCTCGAATCCGCGACGGGCCAGGAAGGCGGGCTGGAGTTCCTCGTCATCGGGCTCGGCGTCAACCTGACGGACTTCCCGACAGACGTGCCCTATCCCGCGACCTCTGTCGCCGCCGGCTTCGGTACGGCGCCGGGCATTACCGAAATGCTGGAAGCTTTCCTGCCCCGCCTGTCTCACTGGATGCACCGGTGGGAACGGGACGGTTTCGAGGCGCTGCGCGATTCCTGGCTGGCGCGCGCCGCCGGTGTCGGCGAG
This sequence comes from Zavarzinia sp., assembly GCA_028694545.1. Classification (GTDB taxonomy): domain Bacteria; phylum Pseudomonadota; class Alphaproteobacteria; order Zavarziniales; family Zavarziniaceae; genus Zavarzinia. The sequence goes on from JAQVKV010000474.1 coordinate 388, forward strand.
CGCATCACGGTCCGCCTCGCCCACGAGACCCTGGTTGGCACATTCGCCGGACTGCGCGCCGACGGGGCGCTGGACCTTATTCTGGATGGCGGGGCGTCCCGCGCGATCACGGCCGGGGATATCTTCCTGCCCGGCGTGGATGGAGTTGCTCATTGAACAAGCGGACGGGCGGTATTCGACAGGCCCGCGATTTCAACCGTCGGCCCCGGGCCGACGAACTTCTCTTCGTTCCCCTGGGTGGCTCGGGGGAAATCGGCATGAACCTGAACCTCTATGGCCATGCCGGCAAATGGCTGATGATCGACCTCGGCGTCACCTTCGCCGACGAGAGGCTGCCGGGCATCGATCTGGTCATGCCCGATCCCACCTTCATCGAGGATCGGCGCGAGGATCTGGTCGGACTCGTGCTGACCCATGCCCATGAGGATCATATCGGCGCCGTGCCCTATCTCTGGGACCGGCTGCAGTGCCCGATCTATGCGACGCCCTTCACCGCCGCGCTGGTGCGCCGCAAGTTGAAGGAAGTAGGGCTGGAGCGCGAGGCGCCGCTGCATATCCTGCCCATGAACGGCAAGGTGGAACTGGGCCCCTTTGCTTGCGAGCTGGTGACCCTGACCCATTCGATCCCGGAACCGAACGCGGTCGCCGTGACGACGAAGCTGGGAACCGTGCTGCACACTGGCGACTGGAAGCTGGACCCCGAGCCTCTGATCGGCGAGACGGCGGACGCCCGCCGGCTGGAGGAATTGGGCACCAGCGGCGTGCTTGCCATGATCTGCGATTCGACCAATGTCTTCTCGCCCGGGACATCCGGTTCGGAAGCTTCGGTGCGCGAAAGCCTGATCGAGATGATCCGTCCGTTGACCGGGCGCGTGTCGGTGACCACCTTCGCCTCGAATGTCGCGCGTATTGCGTCGATCGCGGTGGCGGCGGCGGCGGCGGAGCGGCATCTGGTTCTCGTCGGACGCTCCATGCACCGGGTGGTGGAGGCCGCGCGCGAGACCGGCTACCTGCAGGACCTGCCTCCCGTCCTCGACGAGGACGAGGCCGGTTACCTGCCGAAGGATAAGGTGCTCTATCTCTGCACCGGCAGTCAGGGCGAGCCGCGTGGTGCCATGGCCCGCATCGCGCGGGGCGAGCATCGCCATATCGCGCTGGGTGCCGGCGATACGGCGATCTTTTCCTCGAAGATCATCCCGGGCAACGAAATCTCGCTCGGCGAGGTGCACAATCTCCTCGCCACGGCGGGCGTGCGGGTGATTACGGAGAAGGGCAATTTCATCCATGTCTCGGGCCATCCCAACCGGGACGAACTCGCGGAAATGTACGGCTGGGTTCGCCCGGCCATTTCGGTCCCGGTGCATGGCGAGGCGCGTCACCTCGTCGAACATGCGGCCTTCGCCCGCGCGCTTCAGGTCCGGCACGCGCCGGTGATCAAGAATGGCGACGTGCTGAGGCTGGCCCCGGGCGAACCGGAGATCATTGCCGAGGTCTTGTCCGGCCGGCTTGCCCTCGATGGCGAGATCCTGGTGCCCGTAGACGATCCGGCGATTACGGCACGGCGCAAGATCGGCTTCGCCGGCCACGTCGTGGTCACCCTGGTACTGGACGCAAAGGGCCGCCTGGCGACGGCCCCCGAGGTCGTCCTGGCCGGCCTTGCGGAGGACGACGAGAGCGACCTTGGCGAGGAAATCGCGGATGCGGTCGCCGCCGCCCTGCCGCGCGGAAAGGGCGCGGATGCCGATACGATGGCGGAAGCGGCCCGCATGGCGGACCGGCGCGCGGCCAACCGTCTGACCGGGCGGAAGCCGGTGACGGACGTCCAGGTGATTCACTTGCGCGGTTGAAGCGCCCCGGGGGCGGGATCGGGCTCGGGGCTTGTGACGAAGGCGGGCAGGGCCTAATTTCCGCTCCATCGCCGGGGCAGCTTGTCTCCGGCAATCGGGAATGGTGGCAGCATGACCTTCATCGGCGGACTCGTCTTCTTTTCGATCACCTGGTGGCTGGTGTTCTTCGCCGTGTTGCCTTGGGGCGTGCGCAGTCACGAAGAGGCGGGGGTGGACCGGACGGCGGGGGTGCCCACCGGTATCCCGCATAATCCGCGGCTGCTGAAGAAGGTCCTGATCACCACGGGTATCGCCCTCGTGCTGCTGGCGATCTTTTCGGTCGTCGTCGAATACGACCTCGTCGGCTATCGCGCCTATATGGAATCCTACTGACGCGGGCGGGTATCGGCCCGCGTCAGTAGCGGGACTGCTTATTCGTGGATCGTATAGCTGCCGAGGTCGCAGAGGTCGATTCCGCGATCATCGATCTCGTCGCCGTCCTTGAACACGGTCTTGATGTCGTAGACGCAGGTGGTGCGTCCGTCCGCCACGGTCACTTCCGTGCTGGCGCCCGCCGAAAGCGCATCGTCACCCAGCAGGTTTTCTTCCCAATTGTCGACCTCCGCCGGCGAGAGATAGAACTCGACGACCGCGGCCCCCGTGCCGTTGTTCAGGGTGAAGGTCAGGTCTTCGGCATGGGCCTGCGCGGCCCCGAACGTAAGCGTCGCGACAATCAACCCGCTCTTGAAGATGTTGAACGAGCGCATGGCCTGTTTCCTCGTGAGGTGATGCTCCGGGTACCCGGACCGGGTCCCGCAAGTCTTTTCATTGGCACGAAATTCGTGCCATGCGGACAAGGCGGCAGTCACAGGAATGTTCCGGCGAACGGATAATTTTCTCGTGTCCCGAAAAACCCCATATCGTCTTGCACGGCATCAGCAAGCGAGGGGAAGGGCCCGGAAATGGGGAAGAGGCCCAGAAATGGCACAAGGCCCACTAGGGGCCTTGTTCAACTCGCCGCACTACGCTCTTTCGGATGGTCGTTATTCCCGACCTTTGATGCCGAAGGCGCTTCCTCCCTAAACTTGGGTGGACCAACCGGCCCCCTTTTTCGTGACGGTGATGCTACTCAAGA
>JAQVKV010000475.1 GCA_028694545.1 Zavarzinia sp.
CTTGATCTTGGCCTTGCCCTCGTCCGACAGGTCCTTGCGCCACACGATCGGGTCCGACGGGATGATCGGCGAGGTCCAGATGACCTTGATCTTCTCGAGGGCTTCCGGCTTCGTCACCTTCAGACGGTCCAGGTTTTCCGAGTTGTTGGTCGCGATATCGACCTGCTTGTTCGCGACAGCCAGCGCGTTCGCTTCGTGGTTCGCGTTCAGCACGGTCTTGAAGTAGGTCTTCGGGTCGATGTTGTTCAGCGCGAAGACATAATAACCCGGCACCAGCGTGCCCGAGGTCGAGTTCGGATCACCCGAACCGAACACCAGGTCCTTGCCGCCATGCTTCAGCAGGTCTTCGAGGCTGTTCAGCGGGCTGTCGGTCGGGACGATCAGGTGCGAGTAGTAGCCGGCCGAACCGTCAGCCGCCACGGTCTGCGCGAAGATCTCGCCACCGGCGCGGTCCACCGCTTCCATGGCCGACTTGTTGCCGTACCAGGCGACGTCGACCTGCTTGAAGCGCATGCCCTCGATGATGCCGGCATAGTCGGGGGCGAAGAACGCCTTGACCTCGAAACCGGTCTGCTTCGCCATGTCGGCCAAGAACGGGTCCCAGACGGTCTTCAGGTTCGACGAGGATTCGGTCGAGATGATGCCGAAGTTCAGGACTTCAGCAGCCTCGGCCTTCTGCACGATGCCGAGCGCCGCGCCCATCATGGCGATGGCGGCGATGGTCTTCTTGAACATGACCCGCTTCCTTGAGGTTGAGGAGGTTTAGTAACTTCTTACATTACGACAGGCCAGTCGCGAGCTTGTGCTCGAGACTGTCGGCGTTCTGTTCGAGCGACGTGCCCCAGAGGGCGGCCGCCGCTTCCTTGTCACCGGCGTAAAGCTCGGCGAGGAGTTTCGGCGTGAGCGCGGCGGAAGGACCGTCGTAAACGATCTTCCCGGCGCGCAACGCCACCGTACGCGGGCAGTATTTCACCGCGTAATCGACCTGATGCAGGGTGACGACGACGGTGATGCCGTCCTCCGCGTTCACCCGCTGCAGGATTTCCATGACATTCTGCGACGAGGCCGGATCGAGCGATGCGATGGGCTCGTCCGCCATCAGGATCGGCGCCTTCTGCACGAGCGCGCGCGCGATCGCCACGCGCTGCTGCTGCCCGCCCGACAGATTGCCCGCGCGCTCATAGGCCCAGTCGGCGACGCCGACGCGCTGCAGCGCAACCATGGCCAGCACGCGATCTTCCCGGGAGAACAGCTTGAACAGCGAACGCCAGGCCGGCATGCGACCGAGCGCACCGACGAGCGTATTGGTCAGCACGTTCATGCGGTTGACCAGGCCGAACTGCTGGAAGACGAAGCCGATGCCGGCACGGATGTCGCGAATATCGCGGCCCAGCTTGCCCGCCGCCTGCACCTTGCGGCCCTTGACGAGGATGGAGCCGGAAGCCGACGCCTTCTTGTCGCCGGCGACGAGACCGGCGATATGGCGCATCAGGGTCGATTTGCCGGAACCGGAAGCACCGATCAACGCCACCATTTCGCCGTGCGCGATCGAAAGATCGACCTCGTCGAGCGCCTTGCGCCCGCCGCCGAACGTCTTCGTTAGGCTTCGTACCTCGATCGCCGCGACCATCTGCTACTCCGAACCACTGCTGACAGGTTCGATAGCAAGACGGAGTGACCCGGAGTTTGCAGTTTCTTGAAGCTTTAGTTTCAGTCGGCGCCGGCCCGCCGGGTCTCCCGATGAAGAATGTAGAGCCCGCTGATCGCCACGAGAGCGGCCCCGATCCAGGTGGTCGCCGCCGGCAGATCGCCCCAGACGAGATAGCCGAGCGCCACGGCCCAGACGATGCCGGTATATTCGAAAGGCGAGACGACCGAGACCGGCGCCCGCGTGAAGGCCAGCGTCATCGCCACCTGCGCCAGCCCGCCGAGCAGGCCTATGCCGATCTGGCCGATCCAGTCCACCGCATCCACCGGCATCCGCCAGACGAAGGGCAGGAAGATGCCCGAGACCACGCTGGAAAACAGGCCGAAATAGAAGACGATGGTCACCGTGGGTTCGCTGCGCGAGAGAACCTTTATCGTTACGCCGACCAGCGCATAGGCGAAGGCGCCGACCAGTGGCAGCAAGGCATAGGGGGAAAACAGGTCCCCGCCCGGTCGCATCATGACGAGAACGCCGCAGAAGCCGAGCATGACCGCGCTCCACCGGCGCCACCCCACCGTCTCGCCGAGGAGCAGCACCGACAATCCGGTCATGAACAGGGGGCTGACGAAGGACAGGGACACCGCGTCCGCCAGCGCGAGATGCCGATAGGACAGGAAGAAGGCGAAAAGCGAGAAAGTGCCGATCACGCTCCGCGCCAGATGCAGCCCGGGACGCCTTGTGCGCAGCTTGGCCAGGATCCCCTGCCCGCGCATCAGGAAGGGCAGGAGTACGAGCAGGCCGAAGACCGCGCGGAAGAAGACGAGCTGGACGACGTGGTAGCGCTCGGACTGCCACTTCGCCATCGAATCCATGCCGGTGAAGACGAAGACCGCCAGCACCATCCACAGGATGCCGCCGATATTGTTCCGCGCCGGGCCAAGGCGGTTCGCAAGGACCCCTTCGGTCACTGCAGGCGGTGTGGACGTCATGATTTCGGCCCCCTCTTCGAGCCGAAGCAGACTGCCGAAAGCTTATGGTCTTTACAAATGGCTGTCCCGCAATGCCGCCATGCGGCCACCCCGGCGCCTTTCGGGACACCCTGACCGATCCCCCGATCTCGCCATCACCATCACCGAAGTGGTCCGGGCCGTGAAGGCGGCCGCACGGACGAGGTCATACGACTGGGAGTGGCCGGTGCCCCGCCTCAGCCGAACTTGTTCGCCTTGGGGAAGCCGCGTGGCGCAAGACGCCCGGCGCCGCCGCGCGAACCCTGCCAGTCGGTCAGATTGGTTTCGGTCTTCATGCCGGTGCCATAGGGCCAGGACAGGCCCTGCGCCAGGGTGAAGACTGTCAGGTCGCCGATGCCGCCATCCTTGTATTTCTGCAGGGTGACGCCCCGGCCGCGGGTCATTTCGGGTACGTCCGACAGGGGGAAGACCAGCAGCTTGCGGTTCTCGCCGACGACGGCGACCGTATCGCCTTCCACGCGCTTGCAGATCGCCGCTTCCGCCCCCTCGCCGGGGTTCAGAACCTGCTTGCCGGCGCGGGTCTGGGCCAGAATATCGTCCTCGGCGACAATGAAGCCCTTGCCGTCGCTCGCCGCCAGCAGGAGTTTCGCGCCCGGCTTGTGCACGAACATGGCGACGCTGTCCTGATCGTTGCCAAGATCCACCATCCGGCGGATGGGTTC
>JAQVKV010000476.1 GCA_028694545.1 Zavarzinia sp.
CGGCAATGATCAGCTCGTCCGCACGGGTGAACAATTCGTGGTGGAAGAATTGCGCCAGTTCCGGCACCCGCGAGGCTTCTCCCACCATTAGGCGGACGAATTCCCGCGATTTCTCGTTGCCGACCATGTCGCTGTAGGCCCGTTCGATCAGCACCTCCAGCAGGGCGCGACCGCTCATTCCGCCCGAGGTCGCCAGCGCCTTCATGCCGTCGATCAAGGGCAGGAGATGGGCAAGCACCATCGCCTTGAACAGGTGCTCCTTGCCCGGAAAGTAATGATAGATCGTGCCCTTGGTAATGCCGATGCGCCGGGCCACGTCCTCCAGCCGGGCGGCGGCATAGCCTTTCTCGGCGAATTCGGCGAAGGCGGCTTCGATGATCTGGCCAGGGCGGGCGGCCTTGCGTCGCTGGCGCACGCCCACCCCTGAATCGGCGGACACCTCCGCATCGGTGGAGAAGATGTCGGCGACGATCGCCCGATCCTGAAAATCTTGGGTCATAAAGCGATTTTTTTCATTGACCGACGAGTTAGTCAATATTCCTCTAGGGGAAAGTTTGAACGTCACGAGAGTCCCCATGGCCCAGTTCCGTTTCCCGCCGCAGATCGGCGCCCGCCTCGGGCTTGCGCTGTTGCTGGCCCTTGCCGCCGGCGATGGCGTGGCGGAAGAGGGGACGCCCGCGCGCGCCCCCAGCCTGACGGTCAGCGTCGTCCCCGCCGAGATCCGGCCGATGGCGCGCGACGTGGTCGTCTCGGGCACCGTCCGCCCATGGGAAGAGATCGTGATCGCGGCGGAGACCCAGGGCATCGCCATCGCGGAAGTGACGGTCGAGGAGGGGGATGAAGTGGCGGCCGGCCAGGTGCTGGCGCGGCTGAACACCGCCGTCCTCGAAGCACAGCTCGCCCAGGCGGAGGCAAGCCTGACATCGGCCCGGGCCCTTCAGGCGGAGGCGCAGGCCAATCTCGCCAGGGCCCGGGACCTGCAGCCGCGCGGCACTGTCAGCCGCCAGAACCTGGACGCCCGCGTCGCGGCGGAACGGACCGCCGCCGCCCAGGTCGCCATGGCCGAGGCGACCGTGACCGAGATTCGCGCCCGCATGGACCAGACCGTGATCAGGGCCCCCTTCGCCGGTATCATCGCCGCCCGCAACGCCAATGTCGGTCAGGTGGTCGTGCTGGGTAGCGAATTGTTCCGCCTGATCCGGGACGGCCGGCTTGAACTCGATGCCGAAGTGCCGGAGACGGTCTTCGCCGGTCTCGTGCCAGGTCTTGCCGCCACCGTGACTGCGGAGGGGCTGGAGAAGCCCGTGGCGGCCACCCTGCGCGCGCTTGGCCCGACGGTGGATCCGCGCACGCGGCTTGGCATTGCCCATCTCGCCTTGCCGCCCCGTTCCGGTCTCAAGCCGGGCATGTTCGCCACCGGCGCCATCGTCTTTCCCCCGAAGGAGATGCTGATGGTGCCGGTCGCCGCCGTGGTCTGGCGCGACGGCATCGAAGGCGTCTTCATCCTGGACCAGGACGGCCGCGCCCATTTCGCGCCGGTAAGGACGGGGCTGCGGCGTGAAGGCCTGGTGGAAATCCGTGACGGGCTGACACCGGGGAGCCGGGTCGCCCTGCTCGGCGCGGGCTTCCTCGAGGATAGGGATGTCGTCGGCGTGGTGGAGGCACGGTCATGACCGGTCTGTCCTCCTGGTCGATCCGCAACCCGATTCCGGTTGTCGTTCTTTTTCTGGTGCTCACTGTCGCCGGGATCGCCGGCTTCTTCTCCCTGCGCATCAACAATGTGCCGGACGTTGACATTCCGGTCGTGAACATCACCGTCGCCCTGCCTGGGGCCGCCCCCAGCGAGCTGGAGACCCAGGTCACGCGCGTGATCGAGGATTCGGTCGCCGGGCTTGGCGCGGTGAAACACATCATCTCGACGGTCAGCGACGGCATTTCCGTCACCAATGTCCAGTTCCAGCTTGGCGTCGATCTCGACCGGGTGACCAACGACGTGCGCAACGCGGTCTCCAGCGTCCGCGCGGATCTGCCCGGAGATGCCGAGGACCCGGTGGTGACCCAGGTCGATTCGGCGGGCGGGGTGCTTTTCACCTATGCGGTGCGCGCGCCCCGGATGACGCCGACGGAACTGAGCTGGTACATCGACAACGACGTCTCGAAAGCCCTGCTGGCGGTGAAGGGCGTGTCCGACGTGGTGCGGGAAGGCGGGGTCGATCGCGAGATCCGTGTGCGCCTGTCGCCGGAACGGATGGCAGCGCTCGGGGTTACGGTGCAGTCCGTTTCCTATGCGCTGCGCCGGGCCAACGCCAATCTGCCGGGGGGACGGGTCACCATCGGCACGGGCGAGCAGGCGGTGCGCACCGTGGGCAGCGCCCCCTCGATCGAGGCGCTGGCGGCGACGCGGGTCGACCTGCCCGATGGCCGCACCGTCCGCCTGTCCGATCTCGGCACGGTCGAGGACAGTTACGCCGAGCCCCGCAGCCGCGCGCGTTTCGACGGCAAGGAAGTGGTGGGCTTCAGTGTCATGCGCACGCGGGGTACGTCGGAAGTTCACCTGGCCGAGGCGGTGGAAAAGGCGATCGCCGCGATCGATGCTTCCCGCGACGACGTGAGTTTCGAGCAGGTGACGTCGAACGTCGTCTTCGTCGTCGAAAGCTATAATGCCTCGATCGAGGCGCTGGCGCTCGGTGCCCTGCTGGCGGTCATCGTCGTCTGGTGGTTCCTGCGCGACGGGCGCGCCACCTTCATCGCCTCGATCGCCATGCCGCTGTCGCTGATCCCGACCTTCGCCGTCATGATGCTGCTCGACCAGTCGATCAATATCGTCAGCCTGCTGGCGCTGTCGCTCACGGTCGGCATTCTCGTCGATGACGCCATCGTCGAGATCGAGAACATCGTCCGTCACATCTCGCAGGGGAAGAAGCCCTATGCCGCGGCCCTCGAGGCGGCGGACGAGATCGGCCTCGCCGTGGTCGCCACCACGGCGACGATCCTCGCGGTCTTCATGCCGGTCGGCTTCATGCCCGGCGTGGTCGGCCAGTTCTTCCAGTCCTTCGCCATCGCGGCTTGCGTCTCGGTCGCCTTCTCGCTCGTCGTCGCGCGCATGCTGACCCCCCTGATGGGCGCCTATATGCTGCGCGGCGAGGATGCCCATCCGCATCGCGAGCCGCGCTGGATGCCGGCCTATCTTCGCTTCCTCGGCTGGAGCCTGGATCGGCGTTTCCTCGTGCTCTTCGGCGGTATCGGCGTTTTCGCGAGCTCGCTCTGGCTGACCACGCTGCTGCCCAGCGATTTCGTGCCGGTCAGCGACCGGGGACGCTCCGTG
>JAQVKV010000477.1 GCA_028694545.1 Zavarzinia sp.
GGCTTTCGATCTTGGCTTGCAGATATTCGGCGAGGTCGCCGATGCGCGCCTCGTCGCCCGGTTCGCAGGCGACGCGATAGTCGCGGCCGTTCAGGATCACCTTGGTCTGGCGCATGGGAGCGTCACCTCACCCGGCGATGGCGCGGTCGAGCCGGCCGATGGTCTGGTCCAGGCGCTTGGCGGCCGCTTCCTTGTCCGCCTCGGCGCGGAACAGGTCGGCCTGGCGTTGGGCGCTGGCCTGTTCGGCCCGGGCCAGCGCCGCGCGCAGATCTGCCATTTCCTTCCGCGCGATGTCCAGTTCCGCCAGCGCCTCGTCGGCGAAGGCTTCGGCGTCGGCGAGGCGGCGTTCAAGGTCGGCCGGGGCCTCGGCCGTTTCGACCGCGGGGGGCGCGCCGGTATCGCGCAGGGCCGCGTTCTCCGCCGCGAGTTCCGCCAGCCGGCTCTCCAGCATGCGGTTGTCGTTCCGCGATTCCTCGAGCGTGAGCGCGAGCTGGTCGAGGTCCCGGTTCAGGCGGTCGTATTCGGCGATCAGCGCCTCGTGCACCTCGGTATCCACCACGGCGCCCGGGGGCGGCGCGGTCAGGCCCGCGGCCTCCAGACGGTCGAGCGCGGCGGCAAGTCTCACTTCAGCGGCAGCCAAACGGTCCATGGAGGGCCTCACTCAATATCTACGGGGTGGTTCGCGCGAATCATCCCATAGGATGTGCTTGCGGCGCGTGGCGGTCAATCGTCGCCGAGGCCGTTTCGGGGCCTGTCCCGCGTCTGTTGCCGGGCGGGGTAGCACCCGGCGGGGGGCCATGGGAGTTGACAGGAGCACCCCCGTCTGTAATGCAACGGCCGCGAACCGCGCCGCAAACGTCGGCGCCCCTTCGGTTCGGCGCGTTCCGTCCCCTTGCCCAGGCGAATCCCATGACCGAGCAGAACACTTCCCTTGCCGCCAAGGTCCCCGAGCGGGATCTCGCGAACGCCATTCGCGCGCTGGCTATGGATGCGGTCCAGGCCGCGAACTCCGGTCATCCGGGCATGCCCATGGGCATGGCGGATGCTGCGACCGCGCTGTTCACCGATCACCTGCGCTACGACCCCGCCAATCCGTCCTGGCCCGACCGCGACCGCTTCGTGCTCTCGGCCGGCCACGGCTCGATGCTGCTTTATGCGCTGCTCTATCTGACCGGCTATCCGGACATCGATCTCGAGGAGATCAAGAAGTTCCGCCAGCTCGGCAGCCGCACGGCGGGGCATCCGGAATACGGCCACGCCGCCGGCATCGAGACGACGACGGGGCCCCTTGGCCAGGGTATCGCCAACGCCGTCGGCATGGCCATGGCGGAGGCGCATCTGCGTGCCCGCTTCGGCGCCGAGCTGATGAACCATTTCACCTATGTGATCGCCGGCGATGGCTGCCTGATGGAAGGCATCTCGCAGGAAGCGATCACGCTGGCGGGTCACCTGAAGCTGAACAAGCTGATCGTGCTGTGGGACGACAACCGCATCACCATCGACGGTTCGACCGCTCTCTCGACTTCCGAGAACGTCGCCATGCGCTTCGAGGCGGCGGGCTGGGCGGTCGATGCGGTCGACGGTCATGACGCCGCCGCCGTCTCCGCCGCGATCGCGAAGTCGAAGCTTTCGGCCGACAAGCCGACCATGATCGCCTGCCGCACCACGATCGGCTTCGGTTCGCCCAACAAGGCGGGCAAGTCCTCGGCCCACGGCAGCCCGCTCGGCGCCGACGAGATCAAGATCACGCGCGAGGCGCTGGGCTGGCCCTACGGTCCGTTCGAGATCCCGGACGCGATCCTGTCCGCCTGGCGTGACGCGGCCAAGGCTCGCGCGGCCGAGGGCAGGGCCTTGGGCGAGCGTTTCCTGGCCGCGCCGAAGGATGCGCAGGAAGCCTTCGAGAACGCCTTCTCGGGTTTCGTGCCGGGCGCCCTGCTGGCCGCGCTCAATGAATTCAAGGCGAAGATCTCGGCCGAGAAGCCGAGCGTCGCCACCCGCAAGTCGTCGGAAATGGCGCTCGAGGTGGTGAACAGCGTCGTGCCCACCACCATCGGCGGTTCGGCCGACCTGACCGGCTCGAACAACACTCTGACCAAGGGACTGGGCACTTTCGCCGCCGGTTCCTACGAGGGACGCTACGTCTACTGGGGGGTGCGCGAGCACGGCATGGCGGCGGCCATGAACGGCATGGCGCTGCACGGCGGCGTTATCCCCTATGGCGGCACCTTCCTTGCCTTCGCCGATTATTGCCGGCCGTCGATCCGTCTCGCCGCGCTCATGGGCATCCGCTCGATCTTCGTCATGACCCATGACTCGATCGGTCTCGGCGAGGACGGCCCGACCCACCAGCCGGTCGAACAGCTGGCCGCGCTGCGCGCCATTCCGGGGCTGAACGTGTTCCGTCCCTGCGATACGGTGGAGACGGCGGAAAGCTGGGCCGTCGCCGTCGGTTCGCAGACCACGCCGTCGCTGCTTGCCCTGTCGCGCCAGAACCTGCCGACCCTGCGCGAGACGCACACCGAGGTGAATCTGACGGCCAAGGGCGCCTACGAACTGCTGCCCGCCGTCGGCGGTATCGCGCAGGTCAGCCTCTTCGCCTCGGGCTCCGAGGTCGAGATCGCGGTCAAGGCGCGCGACATGTTGGCGCATGAAGGGATCCGCGCGCGCGTTGTATCTGTTCCCTGCATGGCGCTGTTTGCCGCCCAGGATCAGGCGTATCAGGAAACTGTGGTCGGCAACGCGCCCTGCGTCGGCGTCGAGGCCGGCATCGCCATGGGGTGGGAACCGATCCTGGGGGTGCCGACTTATTTCGTCGGCATGGAGGGGTTCGGGGCGTCCGCGCCCGCGAAGGATCTGTACAAGCATTTCGGGATTACCGCCGAGGCGGTCGTCGAGGCGGCAAAGGCCGCCATCGGCAAATAATTTCTGACAGGAGGATCGAATGGCTGTTCGGGTAGCGATCAACGGTTTCGGGCGCATTGGCCGCAACGTCCTGCGGGCGATTGCCGAATCCGGTCGCACGGATGTCGAGGTGGTGGCGATCAACGACCTCGGCCCGGTCGAGACCAACGCGCATCTGCTGCGTTTCGACTCGGTTCATGGCCGCTTCCCGGGCGAAGTCGCGGTCGACGGTGACTGCATCGTCGTCGACGGCAAGAAGATCAAGGTGACGGCGATCCGTAATCCGGCGGAACTGCCCCACGGTGAACTCGGCGTCGACATCGCCATGGAGTGCACCGGCATCTTCACCGCGAAGGACAAGGCGGCGGCTCATCTGACCGCCGGCGCCAAGCGCGTCCTGGTCTCGGCCCCGGCCGACGGCGC
>JAQVKV010000478.1 GCA_028694545.1 Zavarzinia sp.
TCGACGGCAGACCATCCAGATACTCCGCGCCGATTTCGCCGAGCACGGTCACCCCGACAGCACCAAGCATGGGCGGCAGAACCTTGAAGGCGGAAATCTGCGTGCGGTACTGCCGCGCTTCGTCGTAGCCGTGATAGAGCGTGCCGCTGCCGACCGTCACATAGGGCGATACCGGCGTGTCCACGGCGGCCCCGCCCGACGCGAAGGCCGCCAGGAGATCGTTGGCGTTCTGCTGCACCGGCATGTCGGGGCGATAGCTGAACTCGCCGGAAACGGAAAGCCCGGCCAGCACGGTCGCGAAGCCGACACCAAAGAGATTGATGTCCTCCGGATATTCGATCACGTATTTGAAGTTGCCGCCCAGCGGATCGCCTGGAATGAACGGCGTTCCACCATTCGCCGCCGTCGTGTTGTAGACGGAGATATAGGGTGTGCGGCTGTGATAGTGCATGTAATAGGCGCTGAACTCGATATCGAGATCGGCGGAATAGTGGCGCAGCGCGAAGCCGAACTGGCCGTCGTCCCGCGCTTCGAGGTCGCCCGCGCGGGGCGCGATCACGCCGCTCGCAAGAGCGGTCGCATCCGGCAGGGCCGTTCCCAGCGTGAAGCCGTAGCAACCGTGAGCCACCGCGTCGACAGTCGAGAAATAGGTCCCGCAACCATCGATCTCGGTCGGTGCCCATTGGAACTGGTAGAAGGCTTCGAGGCTGGTATCTCCGGTCAGGCCGATGTTGCCATAGGCCATGGGCACCGGCAGCAGACCTTCCTTCAATTCGGCGCCGGGCCGGCGGAAGGCGTTCACGTCGATCGGGTTGATCGAATTGATGCCGCCCGGGATGAAGGTGCCCTCGCCCCAGCTCACCACCTGGCGCCCGACCCGCAGCTCGAGCGGCATGTTGCCCACGTCCAGGGACCCGCGCACATAGGCGTCCATCAGGGCGAAGCCCTTGAACTTGGCCAGGTCGGCAAAGGTCGCGTCGCTCAGCGGGCGGCCGCTGGAATAGCCATTCACCAAATTGCCATGGCGGCGATCGCCGGAATCAAGCTCGTGGTCGTACCAGGCCTTGGCGCTGATCACGCCGCCGAAATCGCCGAAGTCGACCTTCACCTCGCTGAAGATCTTGTAGACGTTCGAGACAACGTCTCCCTTCTTGAAATTCAGCGACGGATCGTCATAGGCCGTGGTCGAGGCGTAGCCACCCGGTGCATTACTCGGCGAAATGAACTCGTTGCTCGGGTCCTCGGCCCTGATGAGGATGCCCGCGCTCACCACCGTTGAAAAGGTGATGTCGGCGCCGCCGGCCTGAAACTCAACGGCCCCCGCCGGCGTCGTCCCGAGTGGCGCCAAGGCGCACAGAACCGCTGCCGGCAGGACGAATGTCCTGCTTTCCCTCTTTTTCACATTTCCTCCCTTCGGCCCGAAGGCCGCCCCAGCCGGACGCGAACCATCGCGTCACGAGATCGTTATCTTTATTTAGTTACCTACCGTACCATTTAATCGTAAACTAGCACACGAATGTGGGCTTGGAAAAGAGGCCATCAAAAGTATGGCCCAACTTTTTTATGCCCCTCGACAACGCTGGATATCCCTACGTCGCCGGAAATTCCCCGGATGGGGATGGAAGGCAAGAGAACGCGACGCACCTTCCGACGCCCAGGATACGCAGACACCCCACCGGTTTATTAGTACGCATATGCACAATACGGTCGAGCGAAAGCCGACCAATGGCCAACCCACGCCCGTCCGACGCAGGGAGTATTTTCCATGTTTTCCGAACTTGCAAGCCGTATAGCCTGTTTCTAAATAAATATCGACTTTCCTACGACCGAACCCAGAAGGAGAGCAACCGTCGTGACCCGATCACGCCCTACCGACAACCGCCAGATTCTACTGGCCCACCGCCCGAAGGGCGTGCCCAAACCCGAGCATTTCACGCTGGCCGAAACACCGCTGCCGATACCGCGGGACGGCGAGATCCTGGTACGCAACCATCACCTCTCGGTCGATCCGGCGCAGCGCGGCTGGGCCAACGACGAGGGCAACTACAGCGACCCGGTCCCGCTCGGCACGCCCATGCGGGCGCTTGCGGTCGGCGAGGTCGTCGAAAGCAGGGCGGCGGACTTTGCCCCCGGTGACTTCGTCTATGGCTGGTTCGGCTGGCAGGACTATTGCGCGGCGACGCCGGCGGCCGTCCTTCGCCGCGTCGTCGAGACCCACCTGCCCCTGACCGCCAGCCTTGGCGTGCTTGGCATCAACGGACTCACGGCCCATCTGGCCCTGCACACATTGGGGCGGCCGCGCCCCGGCGATACGGTGCTGGTCTCGACGGCTGCGGGCGCCGTGGGCAGCCTCGTCGGCCAACTGGCGAATATCGCGGGCTGCCGCGCCGTCGGCGTAACCGGATCGGCGGCGAAGGTGGAAACGGCCAAGGCGCGCTATGGCTACGCCACCGCGATCGACTATCGGACATCGACGGACATTGGCGCCGATCTCGCGGCCGCGTGTCCCGACGGGATCGACGTCTTCTTCGACAACACGGGCGGTACCATCGGTGATGCGGCACGGGCCCTGATGAATGTCGGCGGACGCATCGTCCAATGCGGCACGGCCTCGATCGCCACATGGGAGCCACCCCCATCCGGGCCGCGCGCGGAGCGCCATGTCCTGACGAAGCGCCTGTCCTGGTCGGGCTTCGTCATCTTCGACCATCGGGCCGAATTCGCCGCGACGGCCGAGAAGCTTGCCGCGTTGCTCGATTCCGGCCACATCGTCTTCGACGAGGACATTACCCACGGACTGGAGCGGGCGCCCGAAGTGCTGGAAGGGCTCTATCGCGGGGACAATCACGGCAAGGCGATCGTCAGCCTCGTGTAATGCGAAAGGGGGCAAGCGCCCCCTTTCCTGACGCGGCTCAGGCCACGAGACGGCGGATACCGTCCATCCCGAGATGGGATGCCAATGCGAAAGGCCCCCCGAGGTACGCAGGGAAGCCAAGGCACCGGATGATGCCGTAGTCGATCACACGCCGGTCGTCGGGCGAAATCCCGTCGGCCCGCGCGGCTGCCGTTGCCGCCATGCGGGCGAGGAAACGGGCAGCAAGCAGATCATCCGCCTCCGTCAGGGACTGCTCGAACCAGAAATGGACCTCGCCACCGTTCCCTCCAGCAGAGACGGGCGCCGGCGCCACCGGCGCCGCCCCCTCGATCCGCCCAAGTAGCCCCGACAGGCCGAGACTGTCGAGCGCGTCGGAGATCGTGGCGTCTCCGGTACCGCCAGCACGCGCCGCTTCGACCTCGAAACGGAGCACACCCAGGATCTCCGC
>JAQVKV010000479.1 GCA_028694545.1 Zavarzinia sp.
ACCGCCATCAGGTTCAGGGCCTGCACCACCTCGGGGCAGTTCTGGCACGACAGCGAGATATAGGTGCGGAAGGTGAAATCGCCGTCCAGCGCCTTGATCTGGGCGATCGTGTCGGCATCCACCTTGGGCGGATAGCCGCCGACCTGCAGCAGGGCAAGCACGAGCGACGTGAATTCGTGGCCCATGGGCAGGCCGGAGAAGCGGATACCCACCGAACCATCGGGCCGGTTGAGCGAGAACGACGGCTTGCGCACGTCCGCCCCATTGTCCTCGCGCACCGAAACCAGCGGCGAGACATCCGCGATATCGGCGATGAGCGAACGCATCTGGCCGGCGGCGGCGCTGTCGTCAAGGGAGGCCACGATCTCGATCGGCGACGTGGCCCGTTCCATGTAGCCCTTCAACTGGGCCTTGAGATTGGCGTCCAACATGACAACACACTTTCGTTCAAGGGGCGCTTCGGCGCCCGAGAGCCTTCACGAGGCGCTTCGGCGCCCGAAGGGGTGGCACCCGGGGCGGATTCCCCGGGTACCGATAGCGGTCGGCCGATCAGATCTTGCCGACGAGGTCGAGCGACGGCTTCAGCGTCTCTTCGCCCGGGGTCCACTTGGCGGGGCAGACTTCGCCCGGGTGCGAGGCGACGTACTGGGCCGCCTTCACCTTGCGCAGCAGCTCCTTGGCGTCACGGCCGATGCCATTGTCGTGCACTTCGATGATCTTGATCTGCAGATCGGGGTTGATCACGAAGGTACCGCGATAGGCGAGACCCTCTTCCTCGATCAGCACCTCGAAGGCGCGCGAGATCGCGAGGGTCGGGTCGGCCACCATCGGATATTCGATCTTGGCGATCGTGTCCGAGGTGTCGTGCCAGGCCTTGTGGGTGAAGTGGGTGTCGGTCGAGACCGAGTAGATCTCGACGCCCAGCTTCTGGAATTCCGCGTAATTGTCGGCCAGGTCGCCGAGTTCGGTCGGGCAGACGAAGGTGAAATCCGCCGGGTAGAAGACGAAGACCGACCACTTGCCCTTCAGGGTTTCCTCGGTCACCTCGACGAACTTGCCCTGATGGTAGGCCTGTGCCTTGAACGGCTTCACTTCGGTATTGATCAGAGACATCTGATTTTCCTCTTCGGGGTTGATGCAAAGCAGACGAACCGCATGGCCGGCCCCTTTCGACACGGCCTGGCGATCCACCTAACCGCCTGACTGCGCGCCTAAAGTGGCACCCAGATTAGAATTATTCAAGCACCTCCTGGCGCCAAATTTCCGATCCGGCGATCGGCCAAGCCTATCATCGGATCGCCATATCGGCCCATTCTGCGGCTGTCGCCGCCGGCACTCATTGCGACAGGTCAAGGGTGTGCCCGCCATGGCATTTTTCTGCGACTTCGACGCATTCGGGGCGTAAGCTTTTGCCTGCGGGTCACGGCTCGGCCGTGGCGGCCGGTTTTGGTGAGGCGTGGGTAGGCGACCGGTTGGGCGTATGCCACGACGGACCCGGGTCCCCGATCTTTCGGGAGGAACAACCATGACCATCCGCAACCCCGTCGAATGGGGCGCCGATTTCCTGTCGGGGGTCGCGCACGGCCTCGGCGCCGCCGGGCAGGACATCTATCGCGAGGAAGAGATCTATACCGAGACGCGGCCGGCGATTCGCCGCATCGCGCTGTCGGACCTGCGCGAAGCGCTGGCCCGGGGCTTCCATGATTTCACCGCCTGCCGCAGCGACGTCGTCTTCCTGTGCCTGATCTATCCGCTGATCGGTCTCGTGCTTGGCCGGGCGGCGATGGCGGGCGACATGCTGCCCATGATCTTCCCGCTGGCATCGGGTTTTGCCCTCATCGGTCCACTCGTCGGCGTCGGACTCTACGAGATGAGCCGGCGCCGCGAGCAGGGCCTGCCGGTCGACTGGCGCAAGGCTTTCGGCGTGCTGCGCGCGCCTTCGATCGCGGGCATCCTGCTGCTCGGCCTCGTCCTCGTGTTCGTCTTCTTCGCCTGGCAATACGCGGCGCTGGCCGTCTATGACGCCACCCTGGGGCCGGCGGCGCCCGCGTCCCTCGGCGCCTTCCTGCATGACGTCCTCAACACGTCCGAGGGCCTGACCATGACCCTGGCCGGTGTCGCCGTCGGCTTCGTCTTCGCGCTGGCCGTCCTTACCGTCTCGGTCGTCTCCTTCCCGATGATGGTGGACCGGCACACGAGGATCGATGTCGCCGTGGCGACGTCGTTGCGCGCGGTCGCGGCCAATCCGGGGCCCATGGCAGCCTGGGGCGCCGTGGTCGCCGGGCTTCTGGTGCTCGGCACAATTCCGTTCTTCGCCGGGCTCGTCGTCGTGCTGCCCGTGCTCGGCCATGCCACATGGCACCTCTACCGGCGGGTGGTGGCACGCTGAACATTCCCCCCTTGCGAAGGCGCCCGCCGCGCTCCACCCTCCCCGGCAGGGAGACCAGAACAGGAGGCGGCGGCGCCGGCCGGGCATGTTCAAAAGCAAGACGGACGACGCGATCCGGCCCGTGACCCCGGATGACCGGGCGGAATGGCTGCGCCTGCGCGGCCTGCTCTGGCCGGACGAGAGCAACGCCCATGCCGCCGAGATCGACGGCTTCCTCGCGGCCCCCGCCCCGGGTGCCCAGGTTCTCGTGCTCGAAACCGCCCCGGGCCGACTCGGCGGTTTCATCGAACTTGCGGAACGCGCCTTCGCCGAAGGCTGCGCCACCTCGCCCGTCGCCTATGTCGAGGGGGTCTTCGTCGAGAAGGGCCTGCGCCGGCGGGGCGCCGCCCGCCGGCTGGTCGATGCCGCCGTGATCTGGGCCAGGGACGCCGGCTATCACGAACTCGGCAGCGACGCCTATAGCGACAACCGCACCGGGCGCCGCCTGCATCTCGACGCCGGCTTCGAGGAAGTCGCCCACATCACCTGCTTCCGCCTGCCGCTCTGAGCGCGTACCCCAAAGGAGACCGTAATGGCCCGCCCGCCCCTTCGCACGCCCGCACAGGACCAGGATGGACGCCAACGCCGGCGCGTCGGCCAGGCCCAGCGCCTGCGCCTGATCATCCTTGTCCTGCTCAGTGTCGCCGTGCTGGCCCGGATCGTCGTCGACCTCGCGGCCGAAAATCAGTGGTGGTGACCGCCCGCGCATGAACGGCCGCGTCCAGCCAGCCGAAGACTTCGCCGACGCCATCGCGGCGCTGGCCCGCGCCCACGGCCTTCACCCATCGCCCTGAGGGGCTGGTCGGCGTTCAGATCGGGTCCCGTCGCCGGTTCACGGCCAGGGCGAAGAGCCGGCCGCCCCCGACGAAGAGCGGGAGGGAAACGAGGCTGCCGC
>JAQVKV010000480.1 GCA_028694545.1 Zavarzinia sp.
GCCCGCTGCCGAGATTTCAGGGCGGGTGGACGAAATGGTTGAACGCTTCGATCTGGCCGCGGTGATTGACAGCTTGCCGGGCCGGCTGCCCCTCGGCCACCGGCAACGCCTGTCGCTGGCGGTCGCCATGATCCACAAGCCCGAGATGCTGATCCTCGACGAGCCCACCTCGGGTGTCGACCCGGTGGCGCGCGACGCCTTCTGGCGCAGGCTGGTCGAGCTGTCGCGCCGTGACGGGGTGACCATCTTCATCTCCACCCACTTCATGAACGAGGCCGAGCGCTGCGACCGCATCTCGCTGATGCACGCGGGCCGGGTGCTGGTCACCGACACGCCGGCGAATATCGTGCAGCAGCGGGGCGTGGAGACCCTGGAAGAGGCGTTTGTGGCGCATCTGGAAGAGGCGTCGGGGGAAGGCGAAGCCGACGCGGGGCAAACAGCGTCGCTCGATACGGTTGACGCGTCGGCAGGCCATGTCGAACCCCAGGGCTGGCGGCGCCAGTTCGATCCCCGGCGCATGATCAGCCACGCCCGGCGCGAAGGGTTGGAGCTGCGCCGCGATCCCATCCGGCTGACCCTGGCGCTGGTCGGCAGCGTCATCCTGATGTTCGTGATGGGCTACGGGATCAGCCTCGATGTCGAGGATCTGACCTTCGCGGTGCTGGATCGCGATCAGACCACCGTCAGCCGCGACTATACGCTCAACCTCACCGGCTCCCGCTACTTCGTCGAGCGGGCGCCGATTACCGGTTATGCCGATCTCGACCGGCGAATGCGCGAAGGCGACATCAGTCTGGCGATCGAGATCCCGCCGGGCTTCGCGCGCGACATCGCCCGGGGCCGGCGGGTCGAGATCGGCGCCTGGATCGACGGCGCCATGCCCACGCGGGCAGAGACCGTCCGCGGCTATGTGCAGGGGATTCATGCCCACTGGCTGGCGACCAAGGCGCGCGAGGCCGGCTACGGCGAGGCTTTGGCGGGGCTCGTCAATATCGAGACCCGGTTCCGCTACAACCCGGACGTCAAGAGCCTGGTGGCGATGGTGCCGGCGGTGATCCCGCTGCTGCTCATGCTGATCCCGGCCATGCTCGCGGCGCTCAGCGTCGTGCAAGAGAAGGAGCTCGGCTCGATCACCAACTTCTACGTCACGCCCACCACGCGGCTCGAGTTCCTGCTCGGCAAGCAGCTCCCTTACGTGGTCCTGTCCTTCCTGAGCTTCCTGCTGCTCACGCTGCTCGCGGTGACCGTCTTCGGCGTGCCGCTGAAGGGCAGCTTCCTGACGCTGGCGGCGGGTGCGCTGCTCTATGTCGGCGCCGCCACGGCCCTGGGGCTGCTGATCTCAACCTTCATGCGCAGCCAGATCGCGGCGATCTTCGGCACGGCAGTGCTCACCATCCTGCCGGCGGCGAACTTCTCCGGCATGATCGACCCGGTCTCGTCCCTCGAAGGGGTGGGCCGAGTGATCGGCGAGATCTACCCGACCACGCATTTCCTGACCATCGCGCGCGGCACCTTCTCGAAGGCTCTCGACTTCTCCGACCTGCATGCCGCCTTTCTGCCGCTGGCGCTGGCGGCGCCTGTCCTGATCGGGCTGTCCGCGGCGTTGCTCAAGAAGCAGGAGCGGTAGTCCATGCGCCCGGCCAATATTCTCCATCTCGGTGTCAAGGAACTGCGCAGCCTGGTACGCGACCCGATCATGCTGGTGCTGATCGTCTACGCCTTCACCCTTTCGGTCTACACGGCGGCCACGGCCATGCCGGAGACCCTCAACAAGGCGCCGATCGCGGTGGTGAACGAGGACCGCTCGCCGCTGTCATGGCGCATCGTCAGCGCCTTTTACCCGCCGTACTTTGTTCCCCCCGAAATGATCGACCAGGCCCAGATGGATGCCCGCATGGATGCCGGACTCGACACCTTCGCCCTCGACATCCCGCCCAACTTCCAGCGCGACGTCCTGCGCGGACGCCGGCCGACGATCCAGCTCAACGTCGATGCCACACGCATGAGCCAGGCCTTCACCGGTAGCGGCTATATCCAGGCCATCGTCACCGACGAGGTGCGCACCTTCGCGCAGCGCTACCGCGAGGTGCCCGAGCTGCCGGTCGATCTGGCGCTACGGGTGCGCTTCAATCCCCAGCTCGACAAGTCGTGGTTCGGCGCCATCATGCAGGTCATCAACAACGTGACCATGCTCTCCATCGTCCTCACCGGCGCGGCGCTGATCCGTGAGCGCGAGCACGGCACGGTCGAGCATCTGCTGGTCATGCCGGTCACGCCTTTCGAGATCATGAGCAGCAAGGTATGGGCAATGGGGCTCGTCGTGCTTGCCGCCACCGCCTTCGCGCTCACCGCCGTCGTGCAGGGCTGGCTGTCGGTGCCGATCGAAGGCTCGCTCGCGCTGTTCCTGGCCGGGGCGGCGCTGCATCTGTTCGCGACCACCTCGATGGGCATCTTCCTCGGCACCGTCGCCCGCTCCATGCCGCAGTTCGCCCTGCTGCTCATGCTGGTGCTGCTGCCCTTGCAGATGCTCTCCGGTGGCTCGACGCCGCGCGAGAGCATGCCGGAGGCCGTCCAGTACATCATGCTCGCCGCGCCCAACACACACTTCGTGATGCTGGCCCAGGCGATCCTGTACCGCGGCGCGGGCTTCACCGCCGTCTGGCCGCAGTTCATCGCCATCGCCGCGATCGGGGCGGCCTTGTTCGGTCTGGCACTGGCGCGCTTCCGGCGCACCATCAGCAGCATGGCTTGAGCTTGCAGATGAGATGGGGCAAGAAATCGAGACAAGTCCGCTATTCAAGGGAAAGTGGTTGGCCGCCTTGGTGGTGGCTGCCGCGGGTTCTGTAGGGTCTCTTCCGGCTGTTGCGGCCGACGAGACGGAACCCGGCACCCTGAGCCTGGTCTTCGAGAACGATCTCTTCTACGACACGGACCGCAACTACACGAACGGTGTGCGCGCCTCCTGGCTGTCCGGCCCGGACGGGACGCCCGACTGGGCGCTTGGCGCGGCCCGCTGGTTCCCCCTGTTTCCGGAGGGCGGCAGCGTGCGGACCAGCTATGCGGTCGGACAGAACATGTACACGCCGGACGACGTCGCGCTGCGGAACCCGCCGCGCGACGACCGCCCCTATGCCGGCTGGCTGTACGGCTCGGTCGGGCTGATCGCCGAGACCGGCCGTCGGCTCGACCAGCTGGAGCTCACGCTCGGGGTCGTCGGACCGGCCTCGCTCGCCGAGCAGACGCAGACGCTTATCCACGAAATCACGGACTCGCAGGAGCCACGCGGATGGGATACCCAGCTTAAGAACGAGCCCGGCGTCGTC
>JAQVKV010000481.1 GCA_028694545.1 Zavarzinia sp.
CGCTCTTCCGATCTGTCTCGCCCTGGAGCCGGGGCGGCTGGGTCAATTCCCAAGTCTTCGACCATACCTCGGTGCTGCGCTTCCTCGAGGCCCGTTTCGGCGTCGTCGAGGAAAACATCAGCCCCTATCGCCGGGCGATCTGCGGCGATCTCACCTCCTGCTTCGATTTCGTCAATCCGAACACGGAAGTTCCCGATCTGCCGAGCTGGAGCAAGACGGCGGCCGACGCCCTGCGCGTCGCGCAGGAACAGCTCGAACAGGTGCCACTGCCCGACACGGACGAGCAGGCAATGCCGGTCCAGGCGCCGGGGATCCGCCATTCCCGCGCCTTGCCCTATATCCTCAATGTCACGTCCAAAGTCTCGGGCACCAAGGTCACGCTGAATTTCGTCAACAACGGGAAGCAGGCGGCGGTCTTCCACGTCTACGACAAGCAGCGCCTGCTGGAGACCCCGCGCCGCTATTCGGTCGAGGCGGGCAAGAGCCTGAGCGACACCTGGACCACCCTGAACTTCGGCAAATATGATCTCTGGGTTCTCGGGCCGAATGGCTTCCATCGCCACTTTACCGGCGATGTCGCGCTGCTTGGCGGTGCCGCCGCGCTCATGCCCGAAGTGTCTCTGACTTACAGCCCGAG
This sequence comes from Zavarzinia sp., assembly GCA_028694545.1. GTDB lineage: Bacteria > Pseudomonadota > Alphaproteobacteria > Zavarziniales > Zavarziniaceae > Zavarzinia. Next base: position 638 of record JAQVKV010000481.1, read on the forward strand.
CGACCAGACCATCATCTTCTCGATCAGCAACGAGGGCGCCCGTACCCGCACGGTGCGAGTGGCGGCCAATGCCTATGAAACCTTCGCGCAGACCAGGGTCCTCGCGGCGGGCCGGCGCTGGCTTCTGTCCCGTCCGCTGAAGGACTTCGGCAATTGGTACGATTATTCCGTCACGGTCGACGGGGTCGAGAGCTATTCGCGCCGTCTGGCCGGCCGGATGGAGACGGGCAAGGACGGCATCTCCGACCCCGCCGCCATGCTGGCCCAAGGTTGAGCGGTCGTTTCCGATGACCGACACAAACAGGCGGCAATTCCTGAAATCCGCGGCGGCGCTTGCCGGTGCCGCCGCGGTGTTTCCGGAATCGATCCGGCGCGCTTTGGCGATTCCCGCGAACAACGCCACAAGGTCGATCCTGGACGTAGGGCATGTCGTGATCCTGATGCAGGAAAACCGGTCCTTCGACCAGTATTTCGGCACCATGGCCGGGGTCCGGGGCTTCGGGGACCGCTTCCCCATTCCGCTTCGGGACCGTCTTGCCTTCCCGTTGTCCAGCGGCCTCAAGCGTGACGTCTTCCGGCAGTGGAACGGCACGCGGATCGTCATGCCCTATCACCTGGATCAGGCGACGGGCAACGCCCAGCGGGTCAGCGGCACGCCGCATACCTGGCCCGATGCCCAGGCCGCGTGGGATGACGGGCGCATGGAGGACTGGCCCGCCCACAAGCAGGACCAGTCCATGGGCTATTACACGGAGGCCGAGCTGGGGTTCCAATGGGCCCTGGCCAACGCCTTCACCCTTTGCGACGCCTACCACTGCGCGATGCATACGGGCACGATCCCGAACCGTCTGTTCCATGTGACCGGCAGCAATGGTCCGGTCATGGGTCGGGCCGCCGTCGTCAACGAGTGGAACTATCTTGGTTCCTCCACCGAAGGCTACGAATGGACGACCTACGCCGAGCGGCTGGAGGCCGCCGGCGTCAGCTGGATGGTCTACCAGAACCTGCCGGACAATTTCGGCTGCAACCAGCTGGCCAGTTTCCGCCAGTTCAGGCGCGCGAACGAGGCGATGGGCAATCAGCCGAACGGGGCGCCCTATCCGGCATATCGCTCGGACGATGACCGGGGCAATCCGCTCTACAAGGGCACGGCGAATACCATGCCCGCGGGCGGTCTCCTGGCCGAGTTCAGGCGGGATGCCCTGGCAGGCCGCCTGCCGCAGGTCTCATGGATCGTCGCGCCGCCGACCTACAGCGAACACCCCGGTCCATCGAGCCCGGTACAGGGCGGCTGGTACGTGCAGGAGGCCCTGGATGCCCTGACCGCGAATCCGGATGTCTGGGCGAAGACCGTGCTGATCGTGAACTTCGACGAGAACGATGGCTTCTTCGACCATGTCCCGTCGCCGGCTCTCTATTCGATGAACGCGGATGGCAGCGCGGCCGGCGCCACCACGATGGATGAGGCTCTGCTTGGCGTCGAGCGTTTCACCCATCCCGCACCCGAGGGCTCCAGCGTACAGCCCGCGCCGGACGGCAAGGTCTATGGCCCGGGTCCGCGCGTACCCTGCTTCGTCGTTTCCCCCTGGAGCAAGGGCGGCTGGGTCAATTCCCAGGTCTTCGACCACACGTCGGTCCTGCGTTTCCTGGAGACGCGTTTCGGCGTTCCGGAGCCGAACATCAGTCCCTACCGCCGGGCCGTCTGCGGCGATCTCACGACCTGCTTTGATTTCGTCGATCCCAATGTGGTCGTGCCGCCTTTGCCGGCCGTGAGTAAGGGGGCCGCCGACGCTCTTCGCGTCGCGCAGGACCAGCAGGCGCAGGTGGCCGTGCCCGGCATATTCGCGCAATCCATGCCAGCCCAGGCGAAGGGCGTGAAACCCTCGCGGGCGCTTCCCTATGCCCTCCATGCGACAGCCGCCGTCTCGTCGGACAAGGTGACGATCGCCTTCGTCAACGAGGGTCGGCAAGGCGCCGTATTCCATGTCTACGACAGGAAACATCTCGATCGCATTCCCCGACGCTACATGGTCGAGGCGGGCATGAGCCTGGCGGCGGAATGGCCGATTTCACCGGATCTGGGCAAATACGACCTATGGGTTCTTGGACCCAACGGCTTCCATCGGCACTTCATCGGCGACACCTGGGCCTATGGCGGGCAGGGACGGCCCAATCCCGAAGTCGTCGCGGCCTATGATCCGGCCGCCGCGACTCTGCGCCTTGCGATCGCCAACAGGGGCGGGAGGAGTTGCAAGGTGACCTTGACCGCCAATGCCTATGAGAAGCGCAAGGAAGTGCGGACCATCGTCGCGGGCCAGCAATGGCATTTCGCCCGCTCCCTGAAGAGTTTCGGCGGCTGGTACGACTATTCGGTCGTCATCGACGACGGCAAGAAATTCGCCCGCCGCCTGGCGGGGCGTCTGGAGACCGGAGGCGACACGATATCCGATCCCGCCGCGATCCTGCCCGATTTTGCCGGTTGACCCCGGTATCCCCCCGATAATCCGATTTCGTGAGAGCTGACATGACCGACAAGAACAGAAGGGATTTCCTGAAAGGGGCGGCGGCGCTGACGGGGGCGACCACGGCCGCGGCCGTGTTTCCGGCCTCGATCCGCAGGGCCCTGGCGATCGAGGCGAACAACGCCACCAAGTCGATCCGGGACGTCGAACATATCGTCGT
>JAQVKV010000482.1 GCA_028694545.1 Zavarzinia sp.
AGAACGATCTCTTCGATCTTGGCGCCGATCTCGCGACGCCGGAGGGGATCGAGGGCGCCCTGCGCATCGTCGAGCCTCAGGTCGCACGGCTGGAGCAGGAGATCGACGCAATGAACGCCGAGATCCCGCCATTGCGCTCCTTCATCCTGCCGGGTGGCGGAAGGGCGGCGGCGCTCGCCCACCTGGCGCGCACCGTGGCGCGTCGGGCCGAACGGGGAATTTCCATGCTGGGCGCGGTGGAGCCGATCAACATGGCGGCGCTGCGCTATGTGAACCGGCTGTCGGACCACCTCTTCGTGCTGGCCCGGCACCTGAACGACAAGGGCGCCGCGGACGTGCTCTGGGTCCCCGGCGCCAATCGGTAAGGCATCAATCGCGGAAGGAAGAGGGGCGCCCCCTTGGGGGCGCCGGTCTCAGTGCGCCTTGGTCTCGCGCAGGCGGATGACCACCTCGACCCGGGCCACTTCCATGCCTTCCGGCGCTTCCGGCAGGTTGGCGATGGTGACGTGATCGCCCGGAATGTCGGTCAGGCGGTTGCTTTCCTCGAAGAAGAAATGGTGGTGATCGTCGGTGTTCGTGTCGAAATAGGCCTTGCCCGTATCGATCACGACCTCGCGCAGCAGGCCGACACCGGTGAACTGGTGCAGCGTGTTGTAGATCGTCGCCAGCGAGACGTCGACGCCGGCCGATTTGGCTTCGGCGTGCAGGGTTTCGGCGGTCAGGTGGCGGTGACCGGATTCAAACAGGATGCGGGTCAGGGCGAGGCGCTGGCGCGTCGGCCGCAGGCCCGCAGCCTTCAGGCGCTGCAGGGCGTCGCGGAAGGGGCGCTCGGGGCCGGTGGTCCTGTTCATGACGCTGCTCCTTCTTCAGTCGCCGGTGACGAGGCGATCGACCAGTTGCTTCACGGTCGGGACGAAACCGTTCGAATAGAACGGGTCGGATCCGAAGCGATAGGCCGAATGACCGGCGAACATCAGGTTCTGTTCGGGATCGCCGCCATGGGCGATGTCCTGCAGGGTTTTCTGGATGCAGAAGCTGCGGGGGTCCGCCTTCTTGCCGGTGGTGCCTTCTTCTCCCTGCGACCAGTTGGAGAATTTGCACGCCGACAGACAGCCCATGCAGTCGATCTGGTCCTTGTGGATTTCGCGCGCCTTCTGCGGCGTCACGAAAATCATCGTATGGTCCGGGGTGCGCATCGCCTCGGTGAAGCCCTGCGCGATCCAGCCTTCCGCCCGTTCCTTGTCATGGGGCGTCACATAGACGAGGCGGCCGCGCGCGCCGATCGCCAGCGCCGCCTGATGGTCGCCCACCGGCTCCGACGAATAGGCGATCTGGCGCTCCACCCGTTCTTCCATCTCGCGCAGGAACGGGTTGCGCACGGCGGAGGAATAGAAGCCCGTGGGCGAGAAACGGTGCAGCGAGACGTCGCCCTTGGCGATCTTCAGCAGGCGCTGCTTCCAGCTTTCGGGGATCGGGCTCTCCTTGGTCAGGAGCGGGCGCGTACCGAACTGGAAGATCACCGGCCCGACTTCCGGGTTGTCGATGAAATGCTGCCATTCGCGCAGGTACCAGACGCCGCCGGCCATGATGACGGGCGTATCGTGCAGGCCCGCCTCGTTCATGTCGTTGCGCAGCTGGACGACGCGCGGATAGGGATCCTCCGGCTTCAGCGGATCTTCCGAGTTGGACAGGCCATTGTGGCCGCCCGCCAGCCACGGATCCTCGTAGACGACGCCGCCGAGGAAATGGGAGAACTTGTGATAGGCGCGTTTCCACAGGGCGCGGAAGGCCCGGCCCGACGAGACGATCGGATAGTAGTTCACGCCGAAGCCGGCCGCGATCTCCGCCAGGCGATAGGGCATGCCGGCGCCGCAGGTCACGCCATGGACGAGGCCCCTGGCACCTTCCAGGACACCCTTCAGCACCCGTTCGGCGCCGCCCATTTCCCACAGCACGTTGATGTGCAGCCGGCCCTTGCCGCCCGAGACGTCATGCGCGCGCTGAACCTGAGTGATACCGCCGCGGATACCGTAGGCGACCAGTTCCTCGTGGCGTTCGCGCCGCGTCTTGCCATGATAGATCTGCGGGATGACGTCGCCGTTGGCATCGTAGCTGTCGGCGTTCACGGCCGAGACCGTGCCGATACCGCCGGCGGCGGCCCAGGCACCGGACGAAAGCCCGTTGGTGGCCGAGACCCCCTTGCCGCCTTCGAGGAGGGGCAACACCTCGACACCCTGGATACGAACCGCGTTCAGCGCCTTCATCTCGTGCAGAATCCTAATAATACCGCGTCGCACCGTCAGGTGACGATCCCGTGACGCTCCTGTCCTCGACTACATATAGCCGATCGGGGCGATCAATAAAGGGGCGGGCGGGCCCTGGCCAGGAGATGTGTCAAAGTTTCGCGTTTTATGCGCGAATTTTTCGCCCTGTCGTGTGCGCAACGACACTACACAGGCGAGAGCGAACGGTTAAACTCCGCCGATCTTGGGATTCGTCGGGGGGCGGCATGGGCATGAGCGCGCCGATTTTCATCAGTCACGCGTCAGAGGATCGGGAGTTCGCCGAGCGGATCACCAATTACCTCGAACAGCGTGGGGTGCGCTGCTTCATCGCCCCGCGCGATATCCGCCCCGGCGCGGATTACGCCGAACAGATCATCGATGGCCTGGACGCCGCCGGTGCCATCGTCTTCCTGCTGTCGGAAAGCTCGAACAAGTCGATCTTCGTCCGCAAGGAGATCGAGCGTTCGGTGTCGAAGGGCAAGAACGTCTTCACCGTTCGCATCCGCGAGGTGACGCCGGCGAGGGCCCTCGAACTCTTCGTCTCGTCCGAACAATGGATCGATGCCTGGCGTCCGCCCATCACCCAATATCTCGACCGGCTGGCGGAGGGCATCGCCGCCACCCTGAACATCGAGCTGAAGCCGGCGCCCGCCCCGGACCAGACGGTCTTCGCGCCGCGTGGCGCGACCGTGCCGCCGCGCGCGGCCGAACCCCCACCCCCGCCCCCGGAAACAGCGCCACCCGTGGTGCCCCCGGCGCCCCCGCCGGTTGCACCACCGCCGCCTCCGCCTCCGCCCCCGAAAATCGACCCCATCGTGGCCGAAAAGGCGCGGCTTGCCGCGTCGGCCGGGGATGGGCCCAGAGATAAGGGTGGCAGTGGCAAGGGCGCGGTGCTCGCCGGGGGGCTGGTGGCGCTCGCCGGTGTCGCCGGGGCCCTGACCTATTTCGTCGTCCTGCCCATGCTTGACGACAAGCCGGTGCCCGAGACCCCCACCGTGGTGGTCGACGGTGGCTCCAGCACGCCGGCGCCG